>CBFDAY010000014.1:0-17554 GCA_965602895.1 uncultured bacterium | reverse complement strand
CTTACACCGACGGAGGGCGAGCGGAAAATCGGCTCGGCCGGAGTGCCCATGGAAAGCGTCGAGATGAAGATATTCGATGAAGACGACAATGAGCTTCCCGCCGGAGAAGTAGGCGAAATAGTCATTCGCAGCGACGGTGTGATGCGGGAGTACCGGGGAAAGCCCGAGGAAACTGCCGACGCAATGCGCAGCGGCTGGCTCCATACCGGCGACATGGGGCGTCTCGACGAGGACGGCTGGCTGTTCATCGTCGACCGGAAAAAGGAGATGATCATCAGGGGCGGCGAAAACATATATCCCAAGGAACTCGAAGACGTGCTCTACGCTCATCCGAAAATCTCGGAAGTCGCCGTCATCGGAGTGCCCGACGAGAAATACGGCGAGGAAATCATGGCCTGCATTGTTCCCCACACCGAAGGCGACCTGAGCGAGGATGAGGTCGTCAAGTTTTGCAAGGAAAACATGGCGAGCTACAAGATTCCGAGGTATGTCAAATTCCTGGACTACATTCCCAAGAACATTATCGGCAAAGTGACCAAAAAGGAACTCAAACAGCAGATGCTCGAAGAGATGAAATCCGCGTAGAAAGGGAATATATATGAAACATGCGCTTGAAGGACTAAAAGTGCTCGACTTAACCCGCCTGCTTCCGGGCGGCTACTGCACGCTGCTGCTCGCCGATATGGGGGCGGACGTACTCAAAGTTGAAGACCCTTTCGGCGGCGACTACATGCGCTGGTTTCCGCCGAAGGTCAACGAGGAAAGCGCCTATTTCCTCGCCGTCAACCGCAACAAGAAAAGCATGAAGCTGAACCTCAAGCACGAGCGCGGCAAGGAAATATTCAAGGAGCTGGCCAAGCATTACGACGTTCTCGTCGAGGGATTCCGCCCGGGCGTCATGGACAGGCTCGGGCTCGGCTACGAGGAGATAAGTAATATAAACCCGCGGATAATCTACGGCTCCCTCTCCGGCTACGGCCAGGACGGCCCCTACAGCCAACGCGCGGGCCACGACATAAACTACATCGGCATCGCCGGCATACTCGGGATCACGGGCTTTGCGGACAGACCCCCGGTCTTGCCGGGAGTCCCCATGGCCGACTTCGGCGGCGGGGGCATGCTCGCTGCCCTCGGCATAATGATGGCCCTGTATCACCGCGAGCAAAGCGGCAAGGGACAGTACATCGACATCTCGATGATGGACGGCGTCGCCTCGTGGATGGCCAACATCGCCGCCAAGCACTTCGTCTCGAACGACCCGCACAACCGCGGCGAAGTCGATCTGGCGGGGGGCTTTGTCTGCTACGGCTGCTATGAGACCAAGGACGGCCAATACCTTTCCGTCGGGGCGCTCGAGCCCAAGTTCTGGGCCAACTTCTGCCGCCTCATCGAGCGCGAGGATCTCGTCGACGTCCAGGTCGACAAGGACGAAGACGGAAAGCTGAAAGAAGAAGTCGCCGGGATTTTCAAGAGCAGAACCATGGGGGAATGGCTCGCGCTGCTGGATGGAGAGGACACCTGCATCGAGAAGATCAACACCGTCGCCGAGGCGGTGAAGGATCCCCAGATGCTCCATCGAAAGATGGTCGTGGAAATGGAGCATCCCACCGAAGGGCGCGTCAAAGCAATGGGCATTCCCATAAAAATGTCCGAAACCCCGGGCAGCGTCGACAGGCTGCCGGTACCCGCCTATGGCGCGCACACGCGGGAAGTGCTGCTGGGGCTGGGATTGAGCGAGGCCGAGATCGAGAAGATGGCCGAGGAAAAAGTGATCTGACCGCTCCGCTGCGCCTGGGGGACGGAACAACCGATGATCGAGATAGCCGACAGGATTTTCTATATCAAGGGGGAAAACGGCGGACGATACCCCGATTGTCATGGTCTGCTGGTCAGGGATGACACTTCGGCGATCATCGACCCGGCATGCAGAGAAGATTTGATGCGGGAGTTGGCCGACGCCGGTGTCGACATCGTGCTCAATACCCATTATCATGAAGATCACCGAATATACAACTATTACTTTGAGGACGCAAAGCTGCTCGTCCATGAACTCGACGCCCACGGATACGGCCCCGTAGAGGATTTCATGAGTGGTTTCTCTGTGGTCAAGAGTCCGACGCTGAAACAGTTATGGCACTCATTCCTCCTGGAGACATGCAAGTATCGGCCCTACGCGGTCGATGAAACATTCTCGGACGGATACGAGATCGACTTCGGACACACGCTCCTCCAGGTGGTCCACACACCGGGGCATTCCGCCGGACACTGCTGCTTTTTCTTCCCGCGCGAGGGCATCGCCTATCTGGGCGACGTGGACCTGACCTCGTTCGGGCCGTGGTACGCCAGCCTCAGCTCCGACATCGACGATTTCTTATCCTCCATAGAGCGAATCCGGCGGCTGCGCCCGCGCGCGGTCGTCACGTCGCACGGCGATGGGCTGATAACCGAGAACGTGGACGAGCGCCTGAAGGAATACGCCGACATATTACATCGGCGCGACGAGATTATTCTCGACTTCGTTACACGGCCGCGCAGCCTCGACGAAATCCTCGCCCTGGAAATAGTCTATCGCAAGAAACAGAAGGCGCCCGACGCCTTTTTCTACTGGGATGACAGATGGATGATAGAGGCGCATCTCGACCGCCTGGCGCGCTTGGGCAAGCTCCAGAAGGAGCCTAACGAGAATTACTCTCCCGCTTAAGAGATTAACCTTGAGGTTGTGTTGAGTCGCTTCCTTCCGTCGCAAACCCATTAATTTCAATGAGATACAGAGGATTCAAGGGCAAGATATTCCCGGGTAAATTGGATGATGCTTCCATATATTGTGTGGATGTGATAGAATAATCGCATAATATGTAGGTGTTTTCGCGCCGCTTGACTTTTTGCGGCGGGAGATGGGCTTGGCGATTGAATAAGCGCCGCCATGCGATGTATGCTTGTGCATTGCAATGCCGGCTGGTTCGCATTCGCCAGACGCATGGGGAGAAGAATGGTTAGGGAGCCAAAAAAGACGGTGAGCGTATGAAGGGGCCTGCGGCGGAAGTCCTCCTCATCAATCCCAATCTCATGAAGCCCCCCGTCACGCCGGTGGCCGTCGACTTCCTTTCGAGCGCGCTGAAGGCGGAGGGCTTTGGCGTCAGGTTCCTCGACCTCGCCTTCGAAAACGACATCGATTCGGCTCTCGAGCGCGAAGTCAATGGACGCCTGTTGCTGGTGGGCGTAACAGTGCGCAACATCGACGACTCGTTCTTTGCCACGCGCGATTTTTGCCTTGAGAAGGTCAAGCCGATCATAGAGAAGATAAGGTGTCTGACCGATGCGCCCGTGGTGCTCGGCGGTGTCGGCTATTCGCTTTTCCCGGTCGCGGCCCTGAAATACTGTGGCGGCGACTACGGCATCCAGGGCGACGGCGAGAGAACAATCGTCCGGCTCGCGCGGGCGCTCGCCGCGAGGGAATCCCCCTCGAACGCCCCGGGACTGATTTTCACGTTCAACGGCGAGTATGGCCGAAACAAGCCGGTACCGGTCGATCTCTTGGACATGGATCTGAGCCACCGCGATACGGTGGACAATGCGCGGTACCTGCGCGAAGGCGGAATGGTCGGATTCGAGACCAAGCGCGGCTGCGCCTCGGAGTGCTCATACTGCGCCGACCTCCTGGCCAAGGGGAAGAAATCGCGCCTGCGCCCGCCCGAGCAGGTGGCGCGCGAGATAGTCCGGCTCGCCGATCGGGGCATAGATCACTTCCAGACTTGTGACAGCGAATTCAACATTCCTTACTCCCACGCCGTGGAAGTTTGCCGGGAGTTCATACGAGCCGGCTTGGGCGGCAGGATTCGCTGGTACGCCTATATGTCGCCGGCCCGCTTCGACGAAAAGCTTGCCTCCATTATGAAACGCGCGGGCTGCGTGGGTATCGACTTCGGCGCGGACCACAGCAATCCGTTAATGTTGCAAACGCTCAAGCGCAGCCACACGGCGGAAACGATCGCCGATGTGTCGCGCCTCTGTCGCAAGCACGATATCCGGTGCATGTTCGATCTTCTGCTTGGGGCTCCAGGGGAAACTCCCGAAACCATGCGCGAAGTCATCGAGTTCATGAAACGCATCGACCCATCGTGTGTCGGCGCTTCTTTGGGCGTGCGCATGTACCCGGGCACGGAGCTGGCGAAATTACTTGCTCCTCAGCTTCGGCTCGGCTCGCAGGGAATACACGGCGCGGGTCCTGACAACCCGGAGCTTTTGAAACCGGCATTTTTTCTGTCGCCCGAACTCGGCGAAGACCCGCATGAGCTGCTGGCCGACATGGTCGGAGAAGATGCGCGATTCTTCCTCGCGTCGCCTCAGCGAAACGATGGCGACTTCAACTATAATGACAACTCGACTCTTTCCGAGGCTATTCGTTCCGGCGCGCGCGGCACTTTCTGGGATATTCTTAGACGCATCAAGGTGAAGGAAGCGCGTGTCTGAGGGGATTGGGATATGGCCAGGCGTTGTGTTATAACAGGAATCGGCATCGTTTCGCCCGTGGGCACGGGCAAAGATGCGTTCTGGAAATCTCTCGTCGAGGGCACAACGGGGATAGGGGAGATCACTTATTTCGATACCTCGAACCTCCCGATGGGTTACGCAGGCGAGGTGAAAGGCTTTGATCCCGCCGAGTACATCGACGAAAGCCGTCTGCCCATTACGGGCAGATACGTGCATTTCGCCGTCGGCGCGGCCAAGATGGCCATGGCCGACGCGGGAATCCCGCTTGAGAGCAACGGCGAGGTTCGCAGGGGACTGATTGTCGGCACGACCTCTCCGCCGGTCGATTCGATAGAGGATCAACTCAATCACGTAATGCGGGACATGTCCGCTCCCAAGGCTCGCCCCGAGGCGCTATCGGCGATATGCCCGCATTCGCCGACGGCGGAGGTCGCGAACGAGCTTGGCATATTCGACTCGGTCTCGACCATCTCGACAGTCTGCACGTCGGGCTTTAACGCCATAGGGGCAGGACTCAAGGAAATCAGGTCGGGACGGATGGACATGATGCTGGCCGGCGCGACCGAGAGCACGATAGTGCTGTTCACATTCCTGGCCTACATATCCGCCGGGCTGCTCATCAAAGACAACGACGTGCCTCCAGGGGAAATCATGCGCCCCTTTGACAAAAAGCGCTCCGGAGCGGTGCTCTCCGAGGGATCGGCCTTTGTGGTGCTGGAAGAGCTCGATCACGCGAGACTGCGCGGGGCTCACATATACGGCGAGATAGCGGGATACGCCTCGGGAGACAGGCGCCGCGGTTCGATGCGGACACTGCCCGTAAAAAAGGGGATGGTAGACACGATGAGGGCGGCGCTGGCGGACGCGCGCATACCCCCTGGTGATGTCGATTATGTATGCGCCAACGGCGTTTCCACCCAAATCCTGGACAAGATGGAGACGCTGGCCCTAAAGGAGATCTTCGGCGACTACGCCTATCGGTTGCCGATAAGCGCGATAAAATCTATGACCGGCATTGCCAACTCGAGCTCGGGCCCGATGGAATTGGTCGCCGCGCTGATGGCGCTTCAGGACGACATCATTCCTCCGACTATCAACTACAGAAATCCCGATCCGGATTGCGATCTCGACTACGTTCCCAACGTGGCGCGCGCCAACCGGGTGAACACGACTCTTTTGAATAACCACGCCCTCGACGGCGGCAACGCCGCGCTGGTAGTCAAACGACTCCAGCAATAGAGGCGCCGCAGGCACGGCGGCGGAGATTCATGGGCGGGAGTCCGAATATCGACTCTTGCCGGAGCCGAAGAATCATATAGGCGGGGTATCTGCATAGGCGAGTATTGAATGGATCCCAAGCTTCTGAGCATACTCATCACCGCCATCGGCAATTTCATACTGGGGAGCTATGTCCTCTTTAAGAATCCCAAGAAGATCATCAATATATCCTTCAGCCTCTTCGTCTACAGCGTCGGGCTGTGGTCTTTAGCAGTATTCATCATAGGCATAGGGAAAAGCTATGAAATCGTAAAGTTCGCCGGCCACGTGTCGTGGTTCGCAGGCGCGATGATGGCGTGCAACTTCCTGTTGTTCGCCTTTGTGTTTCCGCAAGCCAGGGACGAGTTCCCCTCCCCCAAGGTACTGCTCTATATCTACGCGCCTGGCGCATTGGCGGCTGTGGCCGCGTGGACGCCTCTCGTGATGGAGGGCGTCAGGTACGTCAACGGCGTTGCGAGGCCCATTTATGGCAAGGGAATACTCGTTTACGCGGCCTATTGCGTGGTTTATGTCTGTTGCGGCCTCTTTTTGCTCGCGCGCAAGTACATGAAGTATCCCGGCCGTTTCGAGCGCGTCCAGTTGAAATACACTTTCTGGGGGCTCCTCGTATCAATAAGCGTTGTGGTACTCCTGACGCTGATATTGCCGCTGCTCGGGATATTGCGCTATTCGACCCCGCTGACCCCGCTCGTGACCGTGATCGGCGTCGGCGCGATTTCATATGCGATAGTCAGGCACCGCCTCATGGACCTCGGCGTGGTGTTCAGAAACGTCCTCATCTACAGCGGTACCGCGGTCGTATTGGGCGTGGTCCTCGTGGGGACGCTTGTTCTGCTAGACCCGATAGGGGAATTATCGCCCGTGAGCACGGCCCTTCTCATGGCGATATGCGCTGCCGCGCTGGTGCATCCCTCGAGACGACTGGCGGAGCTTTGTGTTGACAAGTATTTCTTCCGGGGCAGGTATGACTACCCGGCGACGCTGACCGAATTCAGTGTCTCGATGACGAGAATACTCAATCTCGAAGACCTGCAAAACAGGACCGTCAACGAAGTCGCGTCGATCCTGAAAGTCAAGAGCGCCGCCTTATTGTTGCTCGACCGGGACGAGGACCGCTACACGATCAGATGCTCGATTCCGCCCGAACTCAGCGGTTCCGCCGGTAGCCTGGCCGCCGGCGGTATTGTAATCGAGAGAATAGAGCGCGACCGCTCGCTGATCGTCAGGGACGAACTCAGGCGGATTCTTCCCCGCTCCGAGTTCGAGCCGCTGGAAAGAGAATTCGAGCGGTTCGATACGGAGGTCTTCATTCCGCTCTTCTATCGCGGCGAGCTGAGCGGGCTGTTCTCGATCGGAGAAAAGAAATCGGGCGATATATACTCGCGCGAGGACCTGAACCTGCTCACAACGCTGGGCAACCAGGCCGCCGTCGCGTTGGAAAACGCCCTCCTGCACCACAAGGTGACGATGCTCATGACCCACAACGAGAACATACTGAAACACATGAGCAGCGGGCTCATCGCGACCGACCGCAAGCGGGTCGTCAACACCTGCAACGACATAGCGTGTGACATTCTCCAGCTGCCGTCACAGAATATCCTCGGCCACCGGATCGAGGTTCTTCCGCGTCCTATCCGGGAGATACTTGCGGACACGCTTGAGGGCGAGGCGAAGTATTCCAACCATGAGGTGCAGATACTCTCCGAGCGCAAAAAAATCGCCTACCTCAACGCCGCCACCTCCCTGATAAAAGACGAGAACGATGAAGTGACCGGCGCGCTGCTTGTGTTCAACGACATCACGGAGATCAAACTGCTCGAGAGCGAAATGTGGAGGGCCGACAAGCTCGCCTCGCTCGGGACCCTCGCCGCCGGCATGGCCCACGAGATCAAGAACCCGCTCGTGTCGATCAAAACGTTCGCGCAATTGCTGCCGACAAGGTACGAGGACAAGGAGTTCCGCGACACGTTCTCATCTATCACAATCGAGGAGGTCGAGCGGATCAATTCGATCGTGGAAAAGCTCCTGGAGTTCGCCCGGCCGTCGGCTCCGATGTTCGAATCGGTTGACGTCGTCGAGATCATCGAGGAAGTGCTCCTCCTTTTGACCGCCGAGTTCACCAAGCACGACGTCACCGTCATAAGGGATTTCGAGACGTCCTCGGCGCCCATAATCGGCGACAAGGCCCAGCTCAAGCAGGCGTTGCTCAACCTCTGTCTGAACGGCATGCAGGCGATGCAGGAGCCCGACTTCCGCCTTGGGGGGGATCTGAAGATAACGGTCGGATTCCGCAAGAGCAGGCGTCCTGCCGTCGATGGCTCAGGCATAGACGAGATCGCCCGGATGTTTTACGGGACCGAAATCGCCGCTCCGCCGGAAGACGCCGACACCCTCATCGTCAAGGTTCGCGACAGCGGCAAAGGCATCGGACGGAAGGCTCTCGCAAGGATCTTTGATCCGTTCTTTACGACTAAGGAGAAAGGCCTTGGGCTCGGACTGGCCGTCGTTCACGGAATAGTGGAGGAGCATTCAGGCAACATATCGGTGGACAGCCATGAAAATGCAGGCACCGAGTTCACCATCTCCCTGCCGGTGAGGCAGCTTTTGGCGAAGGAGAAAGTGTGAGATGGACGTGATTGTCGTAGCTTCCAGTGAGGAGAGCATCCAGGAAACGTTGCGGGTGCTGCTGGACGAAGAACATATTGTGACGCCTGCGACCACATTGCCGCGGCTGATGAGCGCGATCGTCGAGCAACCTGTCGATCTCGTCATAATCGACGAGTTCATCGAAAATAAAGATTGCATTACCGTCTTTCGGCGGCTGCGCTCGCTGGCTCCCGACATCACATGCATCATGCTCGCCGTGCACGCAAACTCCGAGATGGCCCGGGAAATGAGGGCGAAAGGCGTATATGATATCGTCGCGAAACCGTTCGACAAAGAGACGCTTCTCGCCGCCGTGGCCCGCGCGCTGGAAAGGGCCCGTCTCGTAGAGAGACTCGCGGCCGCAGAGGTGGCGGCAACCCGGATGTCTGCCAGGCTTGCGCCCCAGATGGGACCCGTCCGCGAATCGGCCGTCACCCAGAAACGAGAGATGCTGGACTCGCTTCGGAAATTTCTCAAGGCGGTCACCGACGTCTTTGAGCCTGAACGGCTGCATAACCTGGTGCTCGAAGCCGTGGTCGAGATGTTTTCCATAAACCGGGCGACGCTGCTCATATGCGACGAGAAGCCCGGGCAGATGCGAATAGCGGCGGGCGTGGGCGTGGACCGGGACCGTTTGAGCGATTACGGAGCGACGCCGTGGACGGGCATCGCCTCCTGGCTGAGAAAACACGACCAGATCCTGGATTTCGACAGCCCCGACGCGCATTTTGATCCTGCGGAAATGGTCGCGATAAAAAGGGAGCTCGAACTGCTTCGGTCTCGGATGTGCGTTCCGCTCGTAGCCGGCGGACGTCTTATCGGGGTGCTGGCCGTCGGCAAGAGAGTCACGGGAAAAAGGCTGTCCGACGCGGAGATAGAGTTTCTGTGCATGCTGGCCCGGCAGATAGCCGCAATAATAGAGAATGCCAAACATCATCGCGACGTGTTCGTGCAAAAGGAAAGGTTCGAGGAGATACTCCGGGGCGTCACATCGGGGCTGATGGCGACCGACTCGGAAGGACGCCTGACGGTTTTCAACGAAGCCGCCGAACATATCCTCCGGTTGAAGGCCTCCGAGGTTTTGGGACAAAGCGTGCAGCGGGTGGGATCGGTCTTCGCCGACCTCGTGTTCAGAACGCTGCGCGAGGCGGAATCGCTCGGCCGCAGGGAAGTGGTCGATCCGGCGACTCGCGTCCTTCTCGGGATAAGCACGTCGCTCCTGACCGACTCCCTCAAAAAGCCCATCGGTGCGGTCGTATTGTTCACCAACCTTTCGACGATATCGAGGCGCGGCGCCGACGATGCCTGGCAGCGCTGTGCGCTGTGCCTTGCGCAGGAGATAAAGAATCCGCTGGTGGCCATCCGAACGTTCACGCAGCTTTTCCCCGAAAGCTACGCCGACGAAAAGTTCAGGGATGAATTCTCGGAGATCGCGCTCAAGGAGATCGACAGACTCGACGGCATCGTCGAGCGGCTTCTCAGATTCGCCCAGCCGCTGGAACTGCGGCCGAAACCGCAGGACATCCACTCCTTGCTCGACGAGGAGATGGCTAAGATAGCCGACGACGCAAAAAACAAGAAAGTCACTCTCAAGAAGAGTTTCCGATTCGCTAACGGCGGCCTGGCTTTCGACAGGGGCCTGATGAAAGAGGCGCTCGATCAGATCTTCGACAACGCGCTCGAAGCCATGCCGTCGGGAGGCACGCTCAGCATAATCACCGGCGAGGCGATCTATCCGGACCCCAAGTCGCCCATGCCTTTGAACGGGGTTCCGCCGGGCAAGATCGCCGAGATTATGATCTCCGACACCGGCGTGGGCATATCGCCGGAGGAGATGCCCAACCTGTTCAAGCCGTTCCATACGAGCAAGGTCAAGGGGATGGGCCTCGGGCTTTCCATCTCGCGCCGCATAATCAGGGAGCACAGCGGAGATATCACGGTATCGAGCGAACCGGACAAAGGTACGACCGTACGAGTGATACTCCCTCATGGAGAAGTATCAGATGCCCAGAATTCTTGTGGTTGACGACGAAAAAGGCGTGCGCGAATCGATTCGTGTCATCCTGAAAGATACGTATGAGGTTGTCATGATAGACTCGGGCGAGGCTGCGCTGGAATACCTGGAGCAAAACGAGGCCGACCTCATTTTTCTCGATATCATGATGCCGGGAATATCCGGACTCGAAGCGCTGAAGATTATCAAATCCCGCGATCAATCGCCCGAAGTCGTCATCGTCACCGCCACGCGAACCGTCGAAAATGCGGTCGAGGCCATGAAATACGGCGCCTTCGAATACGTGACCAAACCCTTCAACATCGAGGAGATAAAGATCATAGCCGAGCGTGGCGTCCAAAACCGTCGCCTTACGGTCGAGTGTGTTTCATTAAAGCAGCAGATTGAGGAAAGCAAGGAGCGCTTTTATAAGCAGCTTGAGCAGAAGGTGAGCGAGCGGACCCATGAACTGGAAGAGGCCAATACGAAACTGCACGAGACCCACGAGCAGCTCGTTCGTTCGGAAAAACTCGCCTCACTCGGCGAACTCGTTGCCGGAGTCGCGCACGAACTCAACAACAAGCTGCTCCCGGTGCTCGCGTATGCTCAATTGCTCAAAGAACAGGACTTTTCAGAGGACATCATTCGATATGTTGATACGATCGAGAAGTCGGCTGCCGGCGCATCGGCGGTCGTGAGTTCGCTGCTCAGCTTCGCCCGCCCCTCGAGTTCCAAGCGCGATCCCGTCAACCTGAATGTCACGATGCGCGATACGCTTGCGCTGCTGGATTACCGGTTCAAATCGAGCAAAGTGAAAGTGGACCTCCGGCTCGATGAAGACATGTCCCTGACCATGGCCGATGAGAAACAGGTGTCGCAAGTCTTCCTCAACCTCGTGAACAACGCCTTCCAGGCAATGGAAAAGAGCGGTGGCACCCTCACGATACGCTCGATATGTGAGGGGGACAAGTTATATTTCACCATTTCCGACACAGGATGCGGGATATCGAAGGAGAATCTTCTGAAGATATTCGACCCATTCTTCTCCACCAAGGGCAGCGGCGGAACAGGGCTCGGGCTGAGCGTTTCGCACGGCCTCATCCGCGCTCACGGAGGAGATATCTCCGTAGAAAGCAAAGAAAACAAGGGAACAACGTTCACGCTCAGGTTGCCGATAACCGAAGCGACGGCAAAGGAATCGCTTCCATCGGATGTCTCCATGCGCCGGGACAGGAGCGGAAAATTCAGGGTTCTCGTTGCCGAGGACGATCCTGACTGCCGCTCGGCCGTGAGCGATATATTGAGAATGGAATACGACGTCACGGCGGTGGAAAACGGGAAGGAAGCCATAAGGCATCTATCCGGATCGGACTACGATCTTTTGATAATCGACTGCATGATGCCGGGCCTCAACGGCTTCGAGCTTTATAAGTGGCTGCTTGACAATCGGGCGGAACTCAGGGAGAAGGTTGTTTTCATGACGGGCGACATTTTCGTGCCCGAAATAAAGTCCTTCATCGAGACCACCGGCTGCCCGTACATAACCAAGCCGTTTGCAATGAATGATTTCAAGCGCACAATCAACTCGGCACTCACGGGCGCATAATAGCGAATGCAGATCCTTCGCCTACTATCCTACCTCATCAGCAGGCGCCCGCTTTATGTTCTTGCCTTTTCGTTCCTGATGACTTTTCTTTTCGCCGCCGGCATCCCCAGGTTGACAATGCGCCCCTTTCTTGAGGGCGACCTCCCGCCGACCGATCCTATCCTGATGGAAAATGAGAAGTACTCGTCCATATTCGGCAAGGACGACTTCGCATACCTCGCGGTGGTCGGCGACACGATCTACAGGCCCTCGACGCTGGCAAAGGTGGCCGTCATTACGGAGGAACTCAATTCGATCGATCACGTCCTCGAAGAAGAAACGCTGAGCCTGGCGACGGTGAGAAAAGTGAAGTGGCATGATGAGGGTCTTGATGTCCGCAAGTTTCTCTCTCCTTTGCCCCGGACGCCGAAAGAGGTCGAGCGCCTGCGGCAGGATATCCTGCTCGATCCCGATGTCGGCGGCCGTCTCGTATCAGATGACGAGACCGCCACATTGCTGGCAATGAAGCTTGCTCCCGGATACGATAGGAGCCATCTGTACAATACGCTCCACGCCATCGCCGATATATATTCAGGGCCGGAGCGGATTTATCCTTTCGGGCGTCAAATCATGAGCGAGGAGGCGAGCCTTGGCATCGCGCACGACGCCCGCATACTGGGACCCGCCGCGCTTGTGCTGATGGCAATCGGGATATTCATCTTTTTCCGCTCGGTTCGCCTCATGCTTGGACCCGTCCTGATGATTGCGATGAGCATCATATGGACGATGGGCGGGATGCACTACGCCGGGCTTCGCCTCTCTATGCTGAGTTCCTCGATACCCGCGGTCCTCATTGCTCTGGGCAGCTCCTACATGATCCATATGATCTACAGTTGCAGCGAACTCGCGTCGGCGAGGGGCACGGTAGACGGCGTCATGGAAGGCGTTGCGAAGATGATCCGCCCCATCGGACTCGCGGCCTTTACGTCGATGGTCGGTTTCGCTACACTCACCGTGTTCAAGGTTCTCTCGATTCGAGACTTTGGAATATGCGTTGCCGCCGGTGTGGGGTTCGCCGCGTTCTTCTCGCTCGTGGTGCTTCCTTCGATCACCATCCTGCAGAGGAACGCGTTCCCTGCAGGCGGCATGAAACAGTTTCCGCTGCTCGACCGGTCGCTGGGGGGACTCGCCCGAATCGGAACAAAACACAAGTACCCGGTGATTGCCGCCGCCGTCCTGTTGACGATCGTCTCGCTTGTCGGAGTCGGAAGAGTCAAGGTCGGCTTTGCGCCGGAGGAGATATTCCCAAAAAACCACAGGGCGCGAAACGTTGTCTCTCTCTTCGTCGAGAAATTCCACGGGCCGTATTCCCTTAACGTAATGTTTACAACCAAGGAGCCGAACGGACTCAAATCGCCCGACGCGCTCAGGCAAATAGACGCGTTCCAGGAATTCGCCGAAGGATTGCCCAAGGTCAGGCATGCGATCTCGATTGTCAACGTCCTCAAGAAGATGAATCGCATATTGAACGAAAATTTGCCCGGGTTCTATAGGATTCCCGACGACGAGGCGATGGTGGCGCAAACGCTTCTGCTGCACTCAATCACCCGGGATCCCTCCCAGCATGAGAGCATTATGGATTATGACATGCAGAGATGCAAAGCCGTGATCACGACCTCGGCCATTGACAGCGCGGAGCTTGAGAATATCTATCAGGAACTCGTGGCGTACTGCGACGAGAATCTGACGGACGATCTGGCGGTGGATTTCGGCGGCCAGAGCATGGTGTGGATGGCGCAGAATCGATACATAATCACAGGGAAGATCATCAATATTGCTGCGAACACGATCCTGATCTGGATCATCTGCGCGCTGGCCTTCCGCTCGGTCAGGCTGGGGCTTATAAGCATACTGCCGCTTTCGATGGCCACGCTGCTGAGCTTCGGCCTGATGGGGCACTTGGGGATCAGGCTCGACACGGCTACGGCGGTTCTGACGGGAATCTCGGTCGGCGTGGGCGTGGACTTTGCGATTCACTTCATTTCGAGGCTGAAGCGGGAGTTGCTGCGCACGACGCAAATAGACGATGTCGTCGCGGCGACGATGCTTGGCTCGGGGCGCGCGATCGTATTCGACGCGATATCGAACATCCTTGGATTCATGACCTTCCTGTTCTCCGGGTTTGCGCCTGTGCGCACTCTCGGCTTGCTCATATGCTTCACGATGGTAAGCTGCGTGGTCCTGACCCTCCTCTTCATACCCGCGATCCTTGCCATTGTGCCTGTCCCCTTCAGGCGGGTCGGAGAGCAAACCCTTTATCTCCAAGACGGACCGGAACAAGAATAAAACCGACAAAAGCCCGATATTGCGCCCGGGGCTAAGTCCGCGCGGACTCCGGACGCTCCCATATGCCGGGGATGGGCTGGCCGCAATACCGGCATTTACCGTCCTCGATGGCCACTTCGAGTATCCCGAAGCCGACGCGCTTGACGACGACCTTCTTGCACTTTGGACAGTAAGTGGATTCGCCCTTGTGGGTGGGCACATTGCCGATATAGGCGTAGTTCAGGCCGGCCCCCATCGCGATCTCCCGCGCGTGCACGAGCGTCGAGACGGGCGTCGGCGGCAGGTTCTTGATCTTGTAGGTGGGATGGAATCTCGAGAAATGTATGGGGACATCGGGCCCCAGCTCGCCGTGAACCCAGGCGCACATCCGGCCGATTTCGTCATCGCCGTCGTTGAGCGTGGGGATGATCAGGACAACGATCTCGAACCACATGCCTTTTCTTTTCAGCAGGTTGAGCGTGTCAAGCACGGGTTGCAGTTTGCCGCTGCAGACCTCGCTGTAAAACTTCTCCGTGAAGGCCTTCAGGTCGATCTTGACCGCGCTCAGATGCTCGCAAAGCTCGGCCATCGGCTCTTCTTTTATGTAGCCGTTCGAGATCATCACGCTCTCGACGCCTTTTTCTTTCGCAAGCTTCGCGGTGTCGTGCATGTACTCATAGAAGATTACCGGCTCGGAATAAGTGAATGCGATCGACTCGATCCCCCTGCGTAGCGCCTCCGACACCAGTGTTTCGGGCGGAAGATTTATGCTCCTGATCTGCTCGGGCCTGAACTGTGAAATTTCCCAGTTCTGGCAGAATTTGCACTCGATGTTGCAGCCCGCCGTCGCGATGGAAAGCGCTTTTGAGCCCGGCAGGAAATGCGAGAGGGGCTTTTTCTCGATCGGGTCGACGTTGGCCGAGCACGCCCGTCCGTACACCAGGGTCTTATACTCGCCGCCGTAGTTCTCGCGCACACCGCAATAGCCGCGTTCCTTCGGCGCAACCTTGCACTCACGCGGACAAATATGGCATTCAACGCGGCCCTCATCGAGTTTCTTATAGTGCATCGCCTCGCGGATGTATCGCTCCGCGTCCGATCCGCCGTGGTTCGCCTCATCCGGGGCGGCGAACGCGTGTCGGCTCCGACCCGATTGGCTTGCGGTCAACGCGCCCCCCGCGCCGAGCGCGAGAGCGCCGGTCTTGAGTATGAATTTCCTGCGGCTTATATCATCCATTTTGCTGTTGTCTCCGCCCGCGACGCCCTCAAGGCCGCCGTGGCGCGTTCCATCAGGAATCAAGTGACGTTCACCCTGCTGATTCTCGCTATATCACCCGCGCCGAGCCCGCGCTCGGAGGCGGTTTTTATGTGTTTTGCCTCGCGGCCCGACCCTTTCAGCGAGGCCATGCCCGCCTCTTTTCTCTTTTGCTCGATCATTTCCAGCCCGATCCGATCGACCGCGACGGGATCGGTCCCGACCAGAAGCGTGGCTGCCGGCCACTCCCACTGGGGACGCGGGGCGGGGCCTCCGTGGTATTGCCCCTTAAGCCCGTCGCACACGACCAGTCGCAGCTTCTTTGCCACGAAAGGATGTGCGGTCACATCCGCGATGTAGGGGTCGCAGTTGTTGTCGTGATACTTATTGGGATTATGGATCGCCCCGTAGAAATTCTTCATCCCCAACGAAACGCCCGAAAGGTCGTGGTCTTTGAGGACGGGCACATTTATGACGGCCGTGCACATCCGCGAGAGTATGCGGCTAAAGCACGAGCCGACCTCGCCGGAAAACTCGATGTCGCGCTCGTAGCCGATGCCGCGCGAATCGGTCGCCAGGATTCTTGCGCCGCTTACGCCCGCCGATGTGTAACCCGCGGCGGCAAGCTCGCGCTCGGAGCGGTCCCAGACGATTATGTTCCGCTTCTGAACGCCGGCCTCGGCCAGGCCGTCGACGATGGCCGCCACAAGCTCCGGGTGCGACGAAAGGCCGCGGCCCGCCAGACTGTTGACTTTTATTCCGACGATGTCCCGCGGCTTGAACAGCGCGCGCCACGCGCGGCGCGCATCGGTCTTTCCGGCGGTCGCGGCCACGGCGTCATTCAGGAGACGCGCAACTTCGATCCGGCTCGGTTTCCCCCCCGTGTCGGCCGCGGAATCTCTCGTAGCGACGATAACCCTCGCCTCCGACGGCGCCTTTGTCAGGGCCTGCGCATATTTGTCCGGCAGCCCCGCCTCCGCCTCGGAGCTTCTCGCCACGCTCCATATTCCGACCGGGGCGGCGGCCAGACTGCGCAAAAACCGTCTGCGGGTGTGTTGGGGAGCCTTCATGGGGAAATAAATCCTTGTGGTTGACAATCGCGGTGGTGCGTCACGTCAGGCCCTGCGGTTTCCGGGTGGAATTCATAATATATATTCTAAACCCGGCTCGGCAAAATGTCAAAAGCCAAAGGCGGCCCGAGAAAATGCGGCATGCCGGTTGACCCATCCCCGAAGGCATGCTAGAATATCCGGCGTTGGGGAGCGAATAGCGGCGCCCGGGATATCGTCGGGCGACAACCTGCCGTGAGGCCCCATTTCCACATCAGAAACAGGGAGATTATTTCGATGAAGCTACGCGCGACTGTGATTCTCGTCATGGGCCTGCTGGCGGCTCAATTCGTTATCGGATGCGCCACAACGAATGAAGATCTGCCGGCCGGACGGGAAGTGAAGACGGTGAATTTTCCCAGACGCCACATGAAATTTTCGGATATCAGTTGCCGGCAGGAATATGAACAGGTAAATCTCTCAGGGACTCTGACGAACGTTTCTCCATACGAGCTTTCGTATGTCGTTGTCGAAGTTAAGATGCTCTTCGCGGGCGAAGCCCCTTTTGCTGTTTTCGCCATTTTGACGGATCCACCCGCACTTTTGCCCGGCGATACGGCCGAATTCTCGCTTGAGACGGAGGTCGAAGTCCCGGTCGCAGTTGTTGAGCTGCACGCGCTCTTCGAGCAGCCCTGATAGAGCCGGCCTCAGGGATATTGCTCCGAATCCGTCTTTGTCCACCAGTTGCAGTCTCCGTTTGCCGAATATCCTCGATTTTCACCGCCAAAGGGGGCTGGAAAGAGATTTTTCCCCGGTCCCCAATGCCGTGGCTCGGCATCGCTCGATGAGACATGCCGGGAAAACAGATTTTCTGCATCCCAAATCCGTGGGTAAGGTATGTAGGGGTGTCATTTTTCGGGTTTTTGGTGGAG
>CBFDAY010000013.1:0-17721 GCA_965602895.1 uncultured bacterium | reverse complement strand
ATATCAGAAAGATAATTGTCGTCCCGAAGAAACTGGTGAACATTGTTGCCAACTAACGCTGGGTTGCAGAAATCTGGATTATATTGGTTCCCCTATTAAATTCCCCTCAATCTCCCTTTCGCAAAGGGGGAAGCCAATACCCTCCCTTCGCAAAGGGGGGAAGGGGGGATTTTGCTGCTTGGACATTATTGCGCCGATTTGTGGAAGCGAGCGCCATGGCGTGTTTCAGAAATCTTCCCCGTGGCCCAAGCCGGAACTCCGCACAATCGAGCGCTGTTTGCGGACGCCTGCTCGTGATCGGCGTGGTCCTCTTTGTTTTTCTCGCTATCCCGCCGGGCGCCGTGACGGCGCAGGATACGCCTCGGCCGTCTTCGGTGGCCGTCAACGACAATCCGCGCGACGTGGTCGTCACGCGCGACGGCTCATACGCTTACGTCGCAAACTTCGGCTCCGACAATCTGACCATTATCGGACTGGAAAACTTCCAGAGAGTAAAAGACATCCCCGCAGGCGACGGCCCCGTGGCCCTGGCCATTGCGGGCGACAACTCGTTTCTCGCCGTGGCCAATTTCTTCTCGGACGAAGTCTGGCTGATCGATCCCCAGACCGACACGGTCGAAGCGCGGATACCTGTCGATGGCGGGCCGATCTCGCTGGCTCTTTCGCCCGACGACACTAGACTATACGTCGCCGGCTCGATGGGTCGAAGCATCGCCGTAATCGATACGGGAACGCGTCAATTGCTCGCTACCATCGCTCTTGGCGGCCACCCTCACGAGATTGCCGTTTCGCCCTCGGGAGATCGCCTGTTTGTCTCAGTCCGGGAAAAAGGCGTGATAGCGGTCATCGACCTTTCGACAAATGAGCCTTTGGAAACAATAGACGCGGGAAGCTTTCCCCGCGCGCTGGCTTTTGCTCCTGACGGCAAGCAGATGTTTGTCGCCGACTATGGTGCGGGAAGGCTGCTGATCGTGGACACCGAGAAGCGGGCCGTCACACGCGAAATCGACGTGGGCGGCAAGCCGACTGCGCTGGCTGTCTTGGATGATGGATCGAAGGTGTTTGTGCTCAACAGGAAAGGCAGCCTCCTCAACATTGTTCAGCCTGCCAAGGACTCGGTATCCGAATTCACGGTGGGTGAGGGTCCCACGCGAATTGCCATGATTCCCGGAACAACGACTGCCCTTGTGGCCGCCGGCGGGCTGGACGAAATCCAGATCATCTCGACCGAAAATCCCGATCTTCCAATTGCCCCCAAGTCCAAACCCTCCGAGATTTCCGAAGCGGTAAAGCTGCCTTCCGCCTTGGAGGAGGCCGAGACGGCGACCGGGCCCGGGAAACCGCCGGAGCCCATCAAAGATCGAGCGGCTGTTCCCGCAATTGGCGACGCCGTCAAGGAACCGGCCTCATTCGCGTCGCCGATCCCGGCGGCGGAAGAATCGCCTTCCGAAAAAATCGAGGGGAAGGAGCCTTCAAGCTCCGCCGGAGACTCGCGCGAAATGGTTCAGTGGCCCGGCGCAGACAGCGCGGAGGTCATTCCCGAGGCTCCGTCCGGCGAGCGGCTGGAAATCTCCAAGCTGGTCTCTCCACTGGAAAGAGAAAAAAAAGTCGTCGGCGGCAGTATCGGCCCCATCGAGCTGAGGTCGGCCATGGCTCTCGTCGTGAACGAGGACAGCCGCGACGTATGCGTACTCGACATGCAGACCAACGAGGTCGTTTCGAGATTCGGCCTCAAGGACAGGATTGAGGGCGCGGCGTTCGATCCCGACGGCAAATATATCTATGTCACTCGGCGGTACGACGACTCGCTTCTGGTAGTGGAGGTCTCGTCGGGAAAGATCATGCATAGCGTTCCCGTAGGGTCCTACCCGCGCGCTGTGGCGGCGCACCCGGACGGCCGCGCGGTGTACGTCGCCAACGATGAGGACGCGACCATATCGGTCGTCGCCATGCCGCAGGCCGAAGTCGCCGCCACCATCAGGGTCGGAGCCGGCCCGACGTCATTGAAACTCTCTCCCGACGGAGGACGCCTGTACTGTCTTAACAGGCATTCCGGGTCGGTCTCGGTGATCGACACACGCACGAATCGCGTCGACTCGACGCTTGAGGCCGGGACCTCGCCCCGCGCCGCCTCCGTGAGCCCCGATGGATCGATTATATATGTGGCGGACTCAATCGGTGACAAGATATTGGCCATCGGGACCGATTCCGGCGAGGCGGTCACGGTTCCGGTCGGAGATCGCCCCGAGTCGCTCGCAATCTCGCCAGACGGCGCCACGCTCTACTGCGTCAATTTCCTTTCCCGAACGCTTTCGATAATCGACGCTCGCACTCTTTCCACAATCGATGAACTGTCGCCGGGCGCCGGCCCGCGCGCCGTCGCAGTCAGCCCCGACGGCCGGTCTGTCTACGTCGCGAATGGCTCGGACAACAGCGTCACGGTGATCAGCGCCGCCACGCTCGAGACGCTTAAAACAATAGAGGTTGGTGACGGACCCGTCATGATCGCCGTTTACGCCGCCCCGACCGACGGCGGTGCGCGATAACCCGTTCGAGGCAATCGGCAAGATGTTGCGAGGCAGAATTTCCATCGGCATAGCAACGCGCATCCTTGCGCTTGCGGCCTCCGCCGCAATGTTCCTATCCCCGAACGACGCGGCGGCATGGGGGGAATACGCGCATCTGAGGATAGCTGAGCTTGCGCTGAAAGAGGTTCGGCCGGTCTGCCGCGAGATTGTGCTTCGGGAAGACGACATCATGCAGGGCGCCGCGCGCAGCAGCCCCGGCGAAAACCGATGGAGCGTCGCCCCGAACATTGAGCGCGAAGTCTCCTCGGAAATCCAGCTTCTCATGCTTATCCCCCACGAGGGGGACGACTTGACCCACTATTTCGCTTATCGTATGGGCGCGCTCAGCCGCGCCGTCGCCGACCGGGCGCTTCCGTTCGCCGCCAACCCGAATCCCTCCGACACCGCGCTCCTCGAAGAGTTCCAGTCCGATATAGACGGCCGGGTCGACTCGTTCCGCGTGCTCGATATATCGCCCGAACGCCTGACATATCCGTCAAGCTACATGGAGCGCATAGCGGTCGCGTCGCGGCTGTTGGAGAGCGCCGTGAGGGATGCATATCTTATGGGCGAAGGCTATGAGGGTTGCAGGGACGCTGTAGTCATACCCTCTTTCCGGCGCGCGGTAGAGGCTGTGGCAAGCGTGTGGCTCACAATCCTGTCGAGCGAGCCCGCGCCCATGGCCATACCATCTTCAAAGAGACAAAACTACTATATAGATCAGATACGCTGGTCTTCCGCAAGGGGATATCTGGACGACACGCGCATCGCGCTGCAGACGCTCCAGCGGAAGAACCGGCGCGTGCCGCTCACTCCGGCTATCGTGGGGGAAGATTTCTTCGACCTTTCATGTGGCGCTGAGACGAGCCGGATATATGAACTCGCCGCCCTTGTCGATCCGCGGTCCGCGGTAATCGCCGAAAGAAAGCGTGTCTGCGAGGAATATGTCTTGCACAATCCCGTGATCGAAAAAAAACCGGAGCCTCAAAAACTCTATGTGCCCGGCCATCTGTTCGGGCGGAACGGAAAAGATCCCGATATTTACGTTTATCAGCACAACTCCGGCCTCCTGCTCCTCACGAGCAAGGTGAAGCATGTCGGGCCGGATTATGCGCTTCTCAACTTCGAGCCCATAAAGAAAATCGTCAAGCGAAAGGTCCGTCGGAGGGTCAAGGGGCAGCCTCAGATGGAAGAGTTCGACCTCGAGGCGATAATAGATTTCTACGCGCGGGACTACAACGTATCGCCCGCCCTCGTCAAGGCGGTGATAAAAGCGGAATCGAATTTCGACCCCTATGTCGTATCAAGCGCGGGCGCCAGAGGTCTGATGCAGCTCATGCCGTCGACGGCGCTTGAAATGAAGGTCGAAGACACATTCGATCCCGAGCAGAACATCGGCGGGGGAGTCCAATACCTTGCACGCATGCTTGAACTCTTCAACAACGACACCAGCCTGGCGCTCGCCGCCTACAATGCCGGGCCAGGAAACGTCCTGCGCTATGGCGGCATCCCGCCTTTCAAGGAGACGAGGAAATACGTGCCGAAAGTGTTGAGTTATTACGACACGTATAAGAACGACACCGCTCCGATAAAACTGAAGGTGGCGCTTAACAAGAAACCCGCCGCCGACTATCTGCCTGGAATCGAAGAAGTCGAGGAAATCGAAGAGGTGGAAGAGATAATATCGTCTCCGCCGGCGCCAAAGCCGACGCCTTCGGGAGATTATGTGATTGTCCGTCTGAAAAATGGCAACACCATGCGCGGAAAAGCGTTTGAGAAAACTCCCGGCTACGTCAGACTGAAACTGGAGAGGGGCTGGATCCTCATTCGCGAAGATTTGATAACCGAGATCATATGATGCATCGCATCGCACGCGCACCTGACCGGTCCCTTAGCGCAGGACTCCCGGGCTTTCTTTTCCCAAAATCGTCCGGCAACTATATAGCTCTCCTGCTTGCCGTTCTTATTATTGCGGTCGGGTGTGCGCCCGCCCAAAAACCCATGACAATCAAGATATGGGAATTTCCCCGATGGCGCGAGACACCGGATTCGGTCGACAGATTCTACTGGATGAGGCGCCAGATCGCCGAGTTTGAAAAACTGCACCCGGAGGTCTCCGTCGAGCTGACGGAACTCACGTGGGAACGCGGCGCCGACAAGAAGAGGATCGCGATCGCTGCAGGCGTGGGGCCGGACATCGTCACCGGCACGCTCCCCGTTCGACTCATCGAGGGAGGATTCGCCGAGCCGATCGACCCGTACCTGACGGAGAAGGAGAGGGCCGACTTCTTCGAGCCCGCCCTCGACGCCTTCACGTATGACGGCGTCACGTACGGATGGCCCTGGTATCTCACGGGCAGCGCCATGTTTGTCAATCTCGATCTGTTTGAAGAATATGGCGTGGAGCCTCCGTCACCGGAATGGAGCCATGCGGAATTCCTCGACTGTGCAAGACGGCTCACGCGGGATATCGACGGCGACGGACAGCCCGATGTCCATGGGTTCGGATTCCTCGTTCGACCCGGCGACACAAATGTGTGGCCCTTCATTTTTCCTGACGGCGCCGGATTTCCGGCAATAGACCATGCGGCGCATCCCGACCCGGGCGATGGATACGCCGCCGGTCTCGGACGGCTCCATGAGCTTATCCACAAAGACCGTGTGTCGCCCGTACAGTGCGCGGCATGGGATACCATAGCGTTGTGGCAGCGCTTTGCCGACCGGCGTGATATCGCAATGGCGCCGTGGGGGATATGGGCGATCCCTAAGCTGCGCATCCTCGAGGATTTCAATTTCGATGTTCTCCCGTATCCATCACTGGCCGAACCCCAAGCCGCGTCCACTCCCATGCGGGCGTTCATCGGCACGGCGGGCTTCATCGTGCTTCGCCAGCCGGATCCCGCAAAGCGAAGGCTCTGCATGGAATTCGCAAGGTTCCTCGTTCGCCCCGAGCAACAGGCCCGGCTTACGCTTTATGGAGTTTTCCCCTCGCGCGCCTCGGCCGGAAACATATACGAGGATGATGAATTGATGAGGAAGGCCCAGCGGGTCATAACTTCGGGCCAGACTATCCCGAGACATTCGGAATGGGCGAAGATAGAGGAGAAGCTGCAGCGAGAAATGCAACTGGCGCTGCTGAATGAGAAATCCGTGGACGCCGCCTTGGCCGACGCCGCCGACCAGGCGCGGGCCATTCTTAAGACGCACGACGAAACCGCCGCCTCCGTCACAGACGCGGAGCGGCGAGGCTACGCGCCCGTCATGGTCGCGGCGATCTTCATCCTCGGCGCAGCGATGACCGTCTGCGTCTTGTTGGCCGCGCGCAGAGGCCGCTGGATGTCGGCTTTCGCGTTCCTCTGCCCGGCTCTCATGGTGTTCGCGGTCTTCATGCTGTTTCCGCTGTGCTGGGTGGCGGCGCTATCGTTTCAGGACTACTCGATCACGGGCGCGGGTTCCAGGTGGGTGGGCCTGGACAACCTGCGGGCCGTCATGCGCGACGAGGTCTTCGTTCGGGCGGCCCTGAACACGTTCATCTACGCGGCCGTCGTCGTGCCTTTGAACACGCTTTCGGCCCTCGTCGTAGCCAGCCTGATATATCCGCTCTCGGATCGCGCCCGCTCCTTTTTCCGGGGCGCCTATTATCTGCCGGGAGTGGCATCGATTGTTGTTATCGCCATGGTGTGGCGCTGGATGTTCAACGAGGATTTCGGCCTGCTCAACGCCGGTCTCGGGTTCCTGGGCCTGCCCGGGATCCGCTGGCTGACCGGCCCGCACGTCGCGCTGTGGAGCGTGATTCTCACGACGGTCGCGCGTCCGCCCGGAGGCCCGATTCTCATCTATCTCGCGGCCCTCGATGCGATCCCGACATCGCTCCACGACGCGGGCAGAATCGATGGGGCGGGCCCGCTCAGGCGGTGGTGGCACATAACCGTCCCGCTTCTGAGGCCGACGACCCTGTTTCTCGCGCTGACGATTACGATCGCGTCTTTCCAGGTGTTCGCGCAGGTGTTGATACTGACCGACGGCGGGCCGGGCTACGCCACCGAAGTGATCGTCCACCGGATCTATACGGCGGCGATTCGCGATTTCGATTTCGGGACGGCGGCCGCAATGTCGCTCATTTTGTTTGTCGTCATCATGATTGTGTCGGCCGTGCAATACAGGTTCTTCAGATCGGAAATCGAATACTAGTGGGACGCGCAAGGAAAATATGACCGACCGAAGACCACATCTCATCCTTATCGCCCTGCTGATGGCCGGAGCGGTCGTGTCGCTTTTCCCGATGTTCTGGATGTTCTACACCTCGTTTTACCCCGCGGAGAAACTGAGTGGAACGCTTGCGGGCTCGACGCCATTTGCGCTCATCAGCGGTGATCTGACCTTAATTAATTACGCTCGCATATTCTCAAACGCGCCCATCGTGCGGTGGACGCTCAATTCATTCATTATTTGCGCCGCGGTCACGCTCGGCCAGTTGTTGTTCGACAGCATGGCCGGCTATGCGTTCGCCCGGAAGGAGTTCCCCGGCCGCCGGGTGCTCTTCTGGCTGGTGGTGGGCACCATGATGGTCCCGGTGCATATACTGATAGTGCCGCTGTATATCATGATGGTAAGGCTGCATCTTGTGGACACGCTGTGGGCCGCGATTCTGCCCGGGCTGGCGGGGCCGTTCGGGATTTTCTTCATGAGGCAGTATATGTCGACAATCCCAACCGCTCTCGAAGAGGCGGCGAGGATAGACGGATGCAGCGAGTTGCAGATTTTTTTCCGGATAATCATGCCGATTTCTGCGCCGGCCCTCGGGGTGCTCGCGATATTCCTGTTCATCTCGAACTGGAACTCTTTCCTGTGGCCGCTGTTGGTGCTTAACAGCGCCGACACGTTCACGCTCACCGTCGGTCTTGCAACGCTGCAAGACAAGCATGCGCTCGACTATGGCCTTCTCATGGCGGGCGCGGCGGTGGCTTCGCTCCCCATGTTCGGCGTGTTTCTGCTGTTCCAGCGCATGTTCATCAGGGGAATCAGAATGGGTGCTTTGAAGGGATAGGGGTGTGCCGAGTGGCTTATGCTGCTTTGAAAAATCGAGGAATCATCTTACTGACCCTGGCCACCGCTCTCCTTGCGTTTTCGTGCGCCGGCGGGCCCGATTCGGCGGAGATGGACGAGTCTGCGATAGAGGCCGCAATAACCGCGCGAATGATTCATGGGGCGGCGCCTTCTTCGGTGGTCTACGAGATCAAGAATATCCACGAGGCCGCAGCGATATACGGGGCCGCAGCGGATGACGCCGGAGAGGAGATCGTCATCCCGGTCGTCGAGCCAAAGAAAATGGAGCCCCGCAAGGCGTATGTCGAGCCCACCGTGAGGGTGCAGCTCCTCGGAGGAGCCTCGTCCATCACGATTGAAAACACCGAAGGGCTTTCGCTGAGTTTCGGCGCAAACATCATGCAAGTGGAGGCGGGCTCGCGCATCAGATTCAAGCCGCGGAGCGCGCGCGTTTCGGTGCGTTCCTACACGGTCGGCGTTGCCACCTTCAAAGCCGACGGGTATGAAGAAGCGGTAGAGTTTGCCGAAGAGTGGAAAAGGCAGAAATATACGGTCAGGCTGATCATGGCCGGCGGACCGCTCGTGCAGGCCGACGGCACGGTATCGGACACGACCATCTATTGGGTGGCCCTCGGCATATTCAAGAACGAGCGGTCCGCCGAAAGGTTCAGGGACAAGATGTTCGCCCGCGGCATTTCGTGTTGGGTGATAGACGAGAGCGTGCTTGATCCGCGCGGCAACATCGAGATTCTCGACGCCAAGGGGAGGCCGAGAGCATACGCGGACTCCCGCGTCTTCATATCGAGCGACGCTCCAATTGAGATTCTCGACGTGCCGTTCGGCCACGGATTTTGGAGTTCCGGCAAGAGCGAAGACAGGCGCTACCTGAGTCCCATCGAAATAATTGTGGACAAGAGGGGCAAGTTGGCGGCCGTGAATGAAGTGAAAATGGAAGAATATGTGAAAGGCATCGTGCCGGTCGAAATACGCCTGTCCGCCCACGAGGAGGCGCTCAAGGCGCAGGCGATCTCGGCCAGGACCGAGGCCATCGCCAAACTCGGCATTCAACACGCGTTCGATCCATTCGACTTCTGCGCGTCGCAGCATTGCCAGGAGTTCGGCGGCCTGACGCGACGAACGGCCCGCACCGACGCCGCCGTCGAGGCGACCCGAGGACTGGTGCTGATGCGCGACGGCTCCCTTGTGGACGCCGTCTATAGCGCCAACTGCGGCGGTCACACGGAGCACAACGAGAATGTCTGGAGTTCGCGTCCCGATAAAGCGCTGAGGGGCGTGTCCGACCTCTACAGCAATCCGGAATCGTTCGATTCCCCTATCCACCCGTCGCAGATCGAGAGATGGCTCAAACACTCGCCGCTCGCTTACTGTTCCGACCGGCACGTCGGCGACCGCCGGAAATTCCGCTGGAAGGTAAGATACAGCGCGAGCGAACTCACGAGGATCGTCAACAAGAGCAGAAGGGTGGGGAACATCAAGGACATTAAAGTGCTCGGCAGGGGGGTCTCCGGGCGGGCCCGACGCATCAAGATCGTCGGCAGCCGCGACACCGCCATCATCAACAAAGAACTGCCGATCAGGCGCGTGCTCGGCGGAATGAAAAGCTCGATGTTTATCGTCGAAACCAAGCGCGACTCTTCGGGCAACCCTGCGTCGTTCACGTTCCATGGAGGCGGATGGGGCCACGGCGTGGGCATGTGCCAGTCCGGAGCGGAGGGAATGGCCCTGCGGGGATTCGAATGCGACGAGATACTCAGGCATTATTACACGGGAACAGAGATTACGAAACTCTATGAATGATTCATCCGGCGCGGTCAAACCGGGCATCACGCATTTGCTTGAATCCGAGCGCGGCATCCTCGAAGGCGCGCGTGTGGGGCTGATCGCGAACTCCGCCGCCGTCGATGAGAAGGGAGCGCCCGTGGCGGCGCTCTTGATGGAAGCGGGGATCAGCGTCACATGCATTTTCTCGCCGGAGCACGGGTACGACATCTCCGCCGCGCCGGGCGAGGCGGTGTCGGACAGGATCGACCCCGAGACGGGTCTTCGCCTGCGCAGCCTGTATGGGAAAACGCGCCGGCCCACCGAGGAGATGCTTCGCGACGTCGACGCGATCGTATTCGACCTGCAGGACGTAGGAGTCCGCTGCTATACATACATCTGGACGATGGTGCTCGCGATGCGCTCGGCGGCCCTGTTCGGCAAGCTGTTCGTCGTCCTGGATCGACCCAATCCGATCGGCGGAGTCGCGGTCCAGGGGCCGACGCTCGACCCGAAATTCGCGGGCTTCATGGGAATGTATCCGATACCCCTGCGGCATGGGATGACCGTCGGCGAACTCGCGCTGATGTTCAACCAGTCCTTTGGAATCGGCGCCGACCTGGCCGTGATCCGGATGAAAGGCTGGCGCCGGAGGCTGTGGTTCGCCGACACGGGGCTGAAATGGCTGCCGCCGTCACCGGCGATCCGGACGGCGGAGAGCGCCATGCCGTATGCGGGCATATGCCTGTTTGAGGGCACGAACGTCTCGGAGGGGCGCGGAACATCGTCGCCGTTCCGCCTGGTCGGCGCGCCGTGGCTCGAGCCTGATATCCTGAGCGGGATCGAAGGGCGCGCGCTCGACGGATTCTCGCTCTCCCCTCAGAGGTTCACGCCAAGCGGCTCGAAATACGCCGGGACGGAGTGTTTCGGGTTTGCCGTAAACGTCGTGGACAGGGAGGAGGCCGACCCGGTTGCGCTTGCGGCCTCGCTGCTCGCGGCGACCGCATCACGGCATCGAAATAATTTTGAATGGGACAAAGAACACTTCGATGCGATAGCGGGCACGGACGCGCTCCGGCAAACGATCTGCGCCGCTGCCAAGCTGCACGATCCGGATCAAAGGAGTCGAAAGCTGGGACAGATGTTTGAGAATTGGGACGAACAAGGCCGGGATTTCGAAAGGCTCCGGTCGCAGTATCTGCTCTACGAGGGATGACCGCCAATGCCTGAACCAATGGATAAAGTCGGCGAGATGTTCATGGTCGGTTTCCCGGGGATCGACCCGGAGGCCGCAGGTGAGCTTGTTCGCCGCCATCGCGTCGGCGGCGTCATACTTTTTTCGAGAAACGTGAAGGACGCCGACCATGCGGCGGAAGTATGCCGGAAGCTGCAGGAATTGCGGCGGGACGTGAGCGATTCGCCGCTGTTCATATCAATCGACCAGGAGGGCGGCTGCGTCGCCCGAATAACCGACGGTGTCACCGTCTTGCCGGGCAACATGGCGCTGGGAGCGGTCGGCTCTGAGAAGCTCGCCCGACAGGCCGGCGGGACAACGGCGGCCGAGCTTTCGGCCCTGGGAATAAACGTGAATTTCGCCCCCGTGCTGGATGTGAGTTCGAATCCTGACAATCCGGGAGTCGGGGCGCGGTCTTTCGGCTCGGATCCTCAGCTCGCCGCGCGTTTGGGATCGGCAATGATAGAGGGAATGCAGCAAAACGGCGTCATGGCGGCGGCCAAGCATTTTCCCGGCCTCGGCGAAGCGCTGGTCGATTCGCACGATGAGCTGCCCATTGTGGATGCTGCGCGCGATGAGATTGAGCGCCGCGAGCTTTTGCCTTTTCGCGCGGTCATAGCATCGGAGGCGGCGTTCGTCATGACCGCGCACTGCGCCTATCCATCGCTCGATGAATCGCTTGCCCCGGCGACGCTCTCGCGGCCGATCCTATCGGACCTGCTGCGCGATCGGATGCGCCACAAGGGAATCATCATAACCGACTGTCTCGAGATGGCCGCGATCGAGAAGGATTTTCCCGCGCCGCAGGCGACCCTTTTGGCCGTGCAGGCGGGCGCGACCGTGCTGTTGATATGCCACACGCTTGAGAAGCAGCTCGCCGCTATCGAAGCGCTCCGACGCGCAGTCGAGACCGGCGAGATTCGGGGAGAGACGATTGACGCCGCCTCGGCGATCATATCGTCTGTCAAAGAACGGCTGCGATTCCCCGAGGGTATGCCCCATCCCCTCGAACCGCAGGGATCATTGAGTGAAGACATTGCGGCAAGGGCCGTCACAATAGTGAAGAACGAGGATTCTGCGATACCCTTGAGACTTGAGCCTTCGGAAAAGCTTGCGGTTGTCGTTCCGGCTTTTGAAGCGTTGACGAAGGTCGAGGAGGCCGCCGGACCCCGCGAGATCCTCCTGGAAGAGCTAAAGCGGCGTCATGCCGCGTGTCTTTTCTTCGAGGTCGCCGTGGAGCCGGCGTCGCGGCAGGCGCGCGAGTGCGTCGAGGCGTGCAGAGCCGCCGACAAGCTGCTCGTACTCACATACAACCTGCACCGTTATCCCGCCCAGCGCGAGTTGGCTGATGCGCTTCTCGATCTCGGAAAGCCGACGGTCGTCGCGGCGGTGCGGGACCCATATGACCTCGCGCATCTTACGAGGGCACGCGCGTGCGTGGCGACGTACGGTTTCCGCAAATGCTCGCTGATAGCTTTGGCGGGAGTGTTGTTCGGTGATATCGAAGCCGGTGGAGTGCTGCCGGTCAATCTCAGCACGCAAGGAGATGAATGAAGCGATTATTTGAAATCGCGAAACTTGACAAGAGGCTCGTCGTGGGGCTGATGTCGGGCACCTCGGCCGACGGGATCGACGCCGCGCTCGTCGAGATTGAGGGCAATTACCTCGATACCCATGTGAAACTGCTGGCGTTCGATACGTTTCCTTATCCAGCCGGCGTGGCCGACGAGGTCAGGAGCCTCCACGACGGTACAACGGAGCAGGTTTGCGAGATGAATTTCCGGCTCGGTGAGCTGTTTGCCGAGGCGGCGCTGAAAGTGATTCGCGCTGCGGGCGCCGAGCCCTCGGATATCCATCTGATCGGCTCGCACGGGCAAACCGTTTATCACATGCCGGAGGGTACGCCCCGCTCCACGCTGCAGATCGCCGAGCCGTGCGTCATAGCCGAGCGCACGGGCATCCTGACGGTGGCGGATTTTCGCGCCCGCGACGTCGCGGCGGGCGGACACGGGGCTCCTCTGATTCCCTATGTCGATTTTCTATTGTTCAGGGAGCCAAACCGGGTGCGCGCGCTCCAGAACATCGGAGGGATCGGGAACGTGACGGTCGTCACGGACTCCATCGACGGCGTGTTCGGCTTCGATACGGGCCCCGGCAACATTTTAATCGATGAATTCGTCCGCGCGATGACGGGGTCCGCGCAGCATTTCGACGAGGGCGGCGCGCTTGCGCGCCGGGGCGAAGTCGATGAAGGCATACTCGAAAATCTCCTGGAGCATCCTTATTTCAGCGAGCCGCCCCCCAAAACGACCGGGCGCGAAGTGTTCGGAAAAGAGCTCGCGGGCAAGCTTTTCTCCGCTACCCCGTCCGGACGCTATGCCGACATGCTTGCGACGCTGACCGCATTCACCGCCCACTCGATCAAGTTGGGCTGCGACAGGTTCGTGTTTCCGAAAACGGCCGTCGATGAAATTATTCTGAGTGGGGGTGGCTGTCACAACAAATATCTGGTAGAATTGATTCGCGATCTATTCGGATCGATCCCGATCCGGGCATCGGACGAATTCGGCGTCCCCTCGGACGCAAAGGAGGCAATGGGTTTTGCCGTCCTCGCAAACGAGACTATAAGCGGAAACCCTTCGAACGTCCCGGCCGCCACCGGAGCGAGCCGTCCGGTGGTGCTCGGGAAAATCGTACCGTAGATAGATTATGGGATATGCAAGAGACAAGTCGTCATTGAGAAGGCGTTCTGTTTTCCTCGCGGCGTTCGTCATAGCGGCGTGCATGGCAATAACGGCGTGCGCCGGAGGCCCGCGCCTCACGCCCGAGGCGTCGCTGGACTATGCTCGGTTTGCGCTTCGCGATCTGCCGCCGGAGATCGATCTTGGGGCCCTGGAAGGGAAACGCATAGTGATCGATCCCGGCCACGGCGGGGAGTTCCCGGGCGCGGTGGGACCGAACAATCTCCGCGAGGCCGATGTCAACCTCGGGGTTGGCCTGTATCTCTGGGGAATGCTGAGCAGGGCGGGCGCCGAGGCGCATCTGACGCGGGCCACCGATTCGGTCGTGTATGAAGGAGACGATCTTGATCTGAAGAAAGATTTGCAGGCGCGCGCGGAAATCGCGAAAGAGCTTGAGGCCGATTTGTTCGTCTCGCTTCACCATAATGCCGATGTGCTTCCGGACAAAAAGAAAAACTCGCTGGAAACCTATTTCAAGATGAGCGATGCCGGGCCTTCTCTCGATATTGCCAGAAGCATCCACAGGCATCTGGCCGTCAGCCTGGAACAGGATGACAATGTCATCTTGCCGGGCAACTTCCACGTGCTCAGGGAAAACCCGGTGACTGCGGTGCTCGGCGAACCGTCTTATATATCACATGCGCGCAACGCATTTCGGCTCGGTCTCGCTCCCATGCAGCGCGTCGAGGCACAGGCGTATTTCCTCGGGATTGCGGAGTACTTCTCGAAGGGCGTGCCGAAGATCGAGGGCGTCTCGCCGGTCGGAGCCGTCCGAGACAACGCCCGCCCGCTAATCACCGCGCATGTCGGCGCGGACCGGGGCGTCGATCACGATGCTCATTGACGAGAAGGCGGTGCGCCCGGACTACGACCGCGCATCATCGGATATCAGGTACCTCCCCCCAAGACGTTTCAGCAATGGCAGACATAAGGTCAGGATCTCGGTCCGCAACTTCAACGGGAACGCGTCCCGGCCTATAGAGAGCGAATTTGAAATAGCCATGCCGCCCGCCTACGTGCTTCTGGATTCAAATTTCCGCGAGGTCCGAAATGGTAACGCGGCGCCTATCCGATTGCGTGCGCGGATGTTCGACGCCGACCTCATGCCCGTCGCCGACGGAGCTTCGGTGAAGTTTCGCGCGTCGGAAGGGCTGATCTCGCCGAATCCTTCTCTCACTCGCAATGGAGAAGCCGTGGCGTATCTTGTTCCCGATAAGGGAGGAGCCGGGCCGCGTGAGATATCTGTGTCCGCAGCCATCTCGGGACGCACGCACACTATGAAAGTGAAGGTTTCCGAAGACGCTCCGGAATTCGTCGCGGCGAAGGTCGTTGACGCCGGCGGCGGCCTGTCGGTTGAAAATGCGCTTATTTCTATTGAGGGAAAGCCGCTGGGCCACAGCGATCTTTCGGGATATTTCGCCATTGAGCGTGATGAACTCGGCAGCGTCGCCATCAAGTTCTCACGCCGCGGGTACGAGCCTCGCATGCTCGATGCGCTCGGCACATGTGGAATCCAAACCGTGCGGATGCGACCTGTTGCCGGAGGGGTGCTGTTCGACCGCAGATTCGTGCTTGATCCCCGGCTTGGAGGCGAGGGAAAGGGTGCGACGGGCCCGACGGGTGTCCGCGCGTCGGACCTGAACCTGGGCGTGGCTAATTATCTTGCCCGCTTCCTCGAAGCCTCGGGCGCGAGAGTCGTCCTCACCAGAACTTCCGACGAGACTGTCAGCGCGCTCCGCCGGGTGGAGGTGGAGGAGAGATTCGATGCCGAGTGGTTCATCTCTATCGGTCACGGAGATTCGATAACCGGAGACGGCGAGCCCGAGGCGGTTGCGCAGGCCGGCGTGACCCATTATCCAACCAGCAAGGCGGGCAAGCGGCTGGCGGCGTCAATTGCAAAATCGATAGAGAGCCGAAAGATCGCCGAGAGCGTCGCACTGGCAAAAGACACGGAATTCGTGCTGACACACACGGGGAGCCCCGCGGTGATCGTGCAGGGGCCGAGCCCCGCAACCGCCGAAATGGAGCAGATGCTGAGGCATCCCGCGGCCGCGCGCAATGAGGCCTATGCGATCTACTGCGGAATCCTGGAGAATCTCGGCCTGGGCGACGATGAGACCGGGCGGATATCGGTCAGGGTGGTTGACGATGATGGCAACGTCTTCCAAAACGCGGCGCTTGTGCTGGACGGCGCATTCAACATGGGGACCGCGCCCGGCGGGGAGTTCACCTTCTCCAAGATTGTTCCCGGCGACCACAGTCTCGAAGTATACGCCGGTAGATTACCGCTCTGGGATGGATATGTCTGCGTGGGACCGGGCGGCGAGACTTCGGTGGTTGTCTCATTTTCGGGTCCGGCCGCGGTCTTAACGTCTGCCGATGAAAAGCCGCCGAATGCCCCGGGTGATCCGCGTTATTGACCGTGCTCCTCGCGGAGAATGCGCTTGAGGATTTTGCCCGCCGGATTGCGCGGGAGTTCGCCCACGACAACAACCGATTTGGGAATCTTGTACTTGGCGAGTTTTCCGGTGCAGAATTCGCGGATTTCTTCCGGGGTCACGGCTTGCCCCGGCAGCGGGACGACGATCGCCCGCACGCTCTCGCCCCATTTTTTGTCCGGCGCCCCGATGACACCCACTTCGGCGACATTCGAGTGCGCCAATATTACGCTCTCGACCTCGGCGGGATAGACGTTCTCGCCGCCGGTTATCAGCATGTCCTTCTTTCTCTCAACGATATAGAAGTAGCCGTCCTCATCGACCTTCGCGAGGTCGCCGGTGTGGAACCAGCCGTCGGTAAACGAGACCTCGGTCTGCTCCGGCATGTTCCAATATTCCTTCATTACGACCGGTCCTTTGAGCATGAGTTCGCCGACTTCATTGGGCTTGGTGTCGTTCCCGTTTTCGTTCCAGACGCGGGCATTGCAGTGAAACATCGGCTTTCCGCACGAACCGAATTTCCGCTCGAGGTCATCCGTGTCCAACAGGATTCCCGACCCGCAATTCTCCGTCATTCCAAAGCCCTGCCTGATCGGCACGTTGCGGTCCAGATATATGCGGAGCAGGGGAGCCGGACATGGAGCGCCGCCGATAAAAATCCCTTTGAAGGAGCTGAGATCGTATTCATTGAAGCTTGACACCTGCGACATGAACAAAAGCATCGCCGGCACCAGGAGGCTTCCCGTTATCCGCTCGCGCTCGATCAATTGGAGCGCATGCTCGGGGTCGAAATATCGCTGGAAGACAATGGTCTGACCCCTGTAGATGGCCGGGATCGCCTGAGCGGTAAGGCCGGCGACGTGGAACATTGGAGTGCTGATCAGCACGGAACCCTGCATGTCGCCGGCGTGCTGAATCAGGTTCAAGGATGCGAAAAGGCTGTTGGCATGGGTAAGGACTGCGCCTTTCGGCCGACCGGTCGTTCCCGACGTGTAGAGTATTGTGAGGGGATCGTCAAAGCTTGTGGGCGCGAGCGGTGGCTCGGAATCCGAAGCATTTGCCAGGAGTTCCTCGTAGTCGTCATCCGGCCCTGCGGGCTCCCCGCCCACACACACGTACTTTTCCACGCCGACCCTCTCGCGAGTCGGTTCGCAAAGAAACGACAGGTCGTTTGAATAGACCATCACGCGCGCGCCGCTGTCGTTGAGCATGTATTCGAGTTCAGGAGGCGCCAGCCTGTAGTTGAGCGGCACGAGTATCGCCCCGATCTTTGCAAGGGCGAAAGTGATCTCCGCATACTCGTTCGAGTTGAACATCAGCGCCGCCACACGCTCGCCCATTCTCACTCCCAAACCGGTGAGCGCGTTGGCAAGGCGGTTCACTCTCGAGTTCAGTTCGCCATAAGTCAGTCGTATATCGTCGACTACGACAGCCGTTGTATTCGGCTGTCGCAAGGAATGCTTGTGAAGCCATTCGCCCGCATTAATCAACGTGTTTCCCTCCTTGAGCCGTCATTGCCTCAGTGCCCCTCAAACAACTGGCGGAAAGGCGCAGGAATCGAACCTGCTCGGGACCGCTCTCACGGCCCCTGACCTGGATTTGGAGTTCAAGCGAGGATGATATCACATTGCTTCAATTTTCACAAGGAGTTGCGGTATATAGCGTTCAGAAAACATATTTTTGGTTTCGCTTGGTTTTGTTGGGAAAAGCTTGACCTTATCAGCCACCGTTTATGACAGAACGGTTGATGCTATCGATGGCGCCCAATAAGGCTGAGTACAGACATGAGGCTGGCGGCGGAGCCCCAAGAGGCTTATTTGGAGGACACGTCAGCTTCAGCAACAAGGCACACTCATTGATTTTCCCGCCAAAAGAGAGGGCACCGCCACCAATGCAAGCCGTTGATAGGAAAGAAG
>CBFDAY010000012.1:0-17917 GCA_965602895.1 uncultured bacterium | reverse complement strand
GCGGGCCCGGCTGCGAAGCTTCAGCTTTCCCAGCGATTGTATCTCCCCATCGCCGAAAGCTCCGAAGTATAGGCGGCGGAAATCCTTCAAATCCATGCCCAACACATATGCGGCTTCATCGAGCGAATACGTATCTTTTTCGAGAGCGATCTCCATCAGTGAGTCAATTTCCATATCGGATAAGCCGAGAGAATCCGAGCAGAGATCACCAAGACGCTCTATCTCGACATCCTTCCGGCCGGTAATTTGCGAAAGGGCATTCCCTAAAACAGCGGCTGCGATTCGCGATTCGGCGGCGCGCAGGTTGTAGGCCGTTCGCGCCGTTGAGGCCTTGGGCGCGACAACCATGCTGTGGCATACGACAAAACTGTAACCGGCGGGAAACGGAATCCGTTCGGCTCGGGTGGGAAAAAAATCTATTTTAAGGGCATGGCCTTCCTCCGCAAGCAAAGATACGGCCTGATCCATGCCGCCCCCGCGAGTGCCGACATATTGCTCCCCGCGAGCAAGCAAATCCGCCAGTTCGGCTCGGTCCGGATGCAGTTTGTTTGACACCAATATTGCAAGCGCCATCGCCACTACGAGCGCCGAGGAAGACGAAAGCCCGCTTGCCATTGGGATGTTGCCGTCCACTGCGGCATCGAATCCTCGAAGGACGCGGCCCGGGAACAAACCGTGAAGCGCCTGGGCGGCGGCCTTCGCATAATTGCCCCAGTCGCCCGGTGGATAAGGCTCGATCTCACTCGAAATCTCAAAGCTCCGAGGCTCAAAGCGGGCATCCGTGTTGTGAATCCGGATAACGGGGTCGCCGCGCGGCGCGACCGCGAGCACGATGTCGCGGTTGATCGCGATGGGCAGTACCGGCAGCCCGTTGTAGTCGGTGTGCTCGCCTATGAGATTTATCCGTCCGGGTGCGCGCAGAACAAACACTTCGGAGGATGGGCGGAATGAATCAGCAAACCGAACAAGGAGGCCCTCGACTCGGATCAGGTAATGCTCAACGTCGCCCGGACGCAAACATGCGCGCCCGGCGTCGGTTAATATCCTGCGAGCGTGATCCGAACCGGCCTCGGACCGAGCCACGCCTTCCCGGGCCAAGGCGGCAAGGCGTTTTGCGTCTGCGATATGCTTGATAAGGCGTGCAATACTGTTCATACAGGACCCTCGGGGGACTTTTTTTCGACCGAGTTCAATCTGGCTCCGCTCTGCGCTCAGCCCACCTCGGCGGCGGCTTTGATCCCCTCCTCGACATTTACACGCGAGAGAACAAGCCCGCCGGCGATGAAAAAGACAAGCAGCGAGACAATACTGAGGCGACTCGTGCCGGTCATCTGACCGACCACGGCGAAAAGGAGCGGCCCGAAGATACCGGCGACCTTGCTGCTCACGCTGTAGAACCCGAAAAACTCGGCCGACTTGGATTTCGGAACCATGCGTCCAAAAATCGAGCGACTGAGCGCCTGGGCCCCGCCTTGCGCGGTCGCGACAAGCGCCGCCAGCGCCCAGAAATGCCATGCCTTCGTCATGAAATATCCGCCGACCGCCACGAGGCAGTATATTCCCATGGCAAAAAAGATCGCTCGCTTTGTCCCCAGCCGTCTTGCCAGATGAGCGAACGCCATCGTGCACGGAATGCCTATGAACTGCACGAGCAGCAGCGCGCCGATGAGCGATGACCTGCCTATGCCTATCTCCGCCCCATATATCGCCGCCATCTTTATGACCGTGCCGATGCCGTCACTGTACAGCCAGAACGCTATCAGAAACTTCGTCAGCTCCCTGTATCGGCGAATCTCCCTCAGGGTTTGTGAAAGCCGCTTAAAGCCGGCCCGCACCGAGCCCATCGGGTCGACCGGGGTCGTCCCGCCGGGCTCCGGAACCCGGCGGAAGAGCGGAATCGAAAACACGGCCCACCATATGCTCACGCTCAGGAATGAGATTCGCGAAGCGGCTTCGGCGTTTTCCATCATAAAAAGCTTCGGCTTGAGTATCCAGGCGAGGTTCATGGCGAGGAGCAGCCCGCCGCCGAGATAGCCGACGGCATATCCTTTGGCGGAAACTCGATCGATGTTCTTGGGGCTCGTAATATGTGGAAGCAGTGACTCGTAGAATATGATGCTCCCGGCGAATCCGACGTAGCCGAGAATAAAAAAGCCGGAGGCAGGCAGCCAGTCGCCCTTGCCGACGCCGACCAAAAAGCCGGTGGCGATTATGCCGACGGCGGCGAACGCGAAAAGGAACTTCTTCTTCGCGCGCGAATGATCCGCCATTGCGCCGAGGATGGGGGCAAAGACGGCCACCATCAGCAGCGCCAGCGACGCCGTGTAGCCATAATAGACGGTCGCGCGATTGCCCGGGAGCGTCGCGCCCGCAACCGTTCCGTAGTAGACGGGAAACACGGCGGCGAGGATCGTCGTCGCAAAGGCGGAATTCGCCCAGTCATACATGCACCAGGCGTTGACTGTTTTGGACTCGGCGTTTCCTGTCGAAAAGGTCATCGATCTGAAGGATTTGACTGAAGGCCCTTGTGAGCAAAGGCCCCGGCCCACATGGAGTGTCCGGGGCCTTCGCGGGCTCCTTTAGTTATCGGCGATTTCTTCGATCTTTCTGTCCTTCCGGAAAACCTTTGAGAAAACAATGGCAAGAGCAAACGCCAGCGCCACGACACCCCATCCGCCTGCAAACAGCGTCCACTGCGGATAGCCCTCATACGGGATCTTGATGCGCTGGATGAGCGTGGTCACGATCATGAATATCAGAACGGCCGGTGTCAGATACTTGATGCAGAAGTTCCACCATCGGCCGATCGAAAAGTCGGAGGATCTGTTGATAAACTCCCGCATGTTCTCCGCGCCGAACAGCCATCCGATAGCGATACACTCGAACAGCCCGAAGGTTGTCAGCCCAAAATTGTTGATATGGTGGTCGACGATATCAAGCCAGTAAAGCCCCGCGTCCGTGCAAAACAGCATTCCACCGGCCATCGCTATCAAGCAGGCGGCAAAGGTGAGCGTCTCGCGCTTGAAAGGTAAATAATCATGAGTCCCGGCGATGACGCCCTCAACAAGCGAAAAGGCGGAATCGATCGCCAGCGTCAGCAGGGTAATAAAGAACAGGAACCCGAAAAGCCTGGCCAGAAACGGCATCATGTTGATGGCTGTCGGATACGTGACAAAGGCCAGGCCGGGGCCGCTGGAAACGACCTCGGACACCTGGACGCCCTGCTGCATCGCGAGGAATCCCAAAACCGTGAACACGGCGAAGCCCGCGATAAAGCTTATGGCGGCGTCAAGCGCGGTGATCCATAAGGCGTTGGAGCTTATGTCGGAATCCTTCGGGAGATAGCTGGCGTAGGCCGGCATCACACCGAAGGCCAGAGTCATGCTGAAAAAGACCTGGGAATATGCGGCGAGCCACACTCGCGGCTCGAGCAGCTTTCCCCATTCGGGCTTGAGATAGAAAGCAACACCCTCAAAAGCGCCGGGCAGCGTCAGGCCGCGTATCACGAAGACAATGATCATCAGCACCGGCAGTGGGACTGTCCAGACTACTATCTTGGATACTATCTTGGTTCCCTTGAAGATCGCCAGGAAGATGCATATCCACGAAATGACGGCGCCTGCCAGAATCGCGGGGACTACTTTGCTCATGTTTCCGGGTCCGGACGAAATCTGAAGCACTTCGTTGAAGAAATGGCTCTGGGCGTCGCTTCCCCATCCAAGGTTCACCGACTTGACCAGATAGTTGAATGTCCAGCCCATTACAACCGCGTAGAAACAGACAATTATAAAGCCATTGGCCAGCGTGCCCCAGCCGATCCAGCGCATCCCGGGCCGGATTCCTCCGAACGCGGCGGGCGCGCCGTTGACGCCCAATCTGGCTCGACCCCAGCAGCCCACGGCCATCTCCAGAACCAGAAGCGGAAAACCGGCTGTAAACAGGGCGATAAGCCACGGTATCAAAAACACTGCGCCGCCGCTGTCGTAAACGATGTAGGGGAATCTCCATATGTTGCCAAGACCGACGGCGCTGCCGACGGCGGCCAGAACGAATGTAGTGCGACTGCTCCACTGCTCACTCGCCATTAAACCACCCTCCTTGGACCATCTGAAACCGGCGTAACCCGATCGAAAGGGGAGCAATCGTATTGAAGGAGACTCCCTCCCGGCGACTGCTCGGGGAAAACATTAGCACGAAGCCCGTTTCCCAGTCAACATCAAATCCGGATCCAGCGGAGCCATGACGCCGACGGGGGTGTACTCACATTGTTCCGGGAGAGCATGAAAGAATCGCTTGGTTCAAAGCCTCAGAAGCCTGGCCAGCGGGCCGGAACCCACTGATATTGCGCCCTCGGGGCACATCTCCTGACAACAGAAGCAGCGGATACACTTCTTGAGGTCAAACCGAAGAGTATCATCATGAGGGGTAATGACTTTCGCGGGACAGTTGTCCACACATATCAGGCACATCTTGCAAAGGCCGGGATCCATGACCGGCCGCGTAGTGAGCCAGTCGCGCATGGGCTCGCGGAGAAAAGGCGGGAATAAACTCATCAAGTCACCGGTCGCCGGAAAAGCGAAGTTTCCAACCATGCAATCCTCAACCGCCTCGCCGGCGACTGAGATGTTTTTTAGCCGCGGCTGCCCTACCCCCATTTCCTCCGCCGCCATGATCGTGGGCATCAGGTCCCTTTTTAGTCCCACTATCTCGCAGATTACGGCATCCAGCGCCACGGCATCCTCCGAGGCGACGATGACGCCCAGCTTCCTCGGATCACCGTTTTGCGGGCCGTTGCCCTCCATGCCAACGATTCCATCCATGAGCGTGAGTTCGGGAGAAACCTTTCGGTAGAGATCGACGAGCATCCGGGCAAAGTGCATGCGGTCTGTGCCGGCCGCCAGGTGCCATTGCGATTTCCGCGTGCCCGGCACGACGCCGAACATGTTCTTCACGCCGAGTGTGAGCGTCATCTGGCCGTGCGACTTCAGTTTCGGCATGTTTATCACAACGTCGGACTCGAGAATGGCGCGGTCAATTTTGAATTTCTTGAACTTGGTTTTCTCGGGATTGTCTACTTCCACGGGACGGTTGAAATCGATGACCTCCACGCCCTCCTGCTTCGCGACGTCGGCGATCCCGCATTTGGAGGCCACCTTCACGGCGCTCCCCAGGGCGGGGCTGTCACCGATTGTGGGCTTGCCGCCTGCTTTCTTGACAAGCCTGACCATCGCGCGGATGACCTCGGGATGTGTGTTGACCTGCTTTTCCGCCGGTCTCCCTATGAGCAGATTGGCTTTCAGAAGCACGCTATGGCCCTTTCGCACGAAACGGTCGATTCCTCCAAGCTCATCAACCGCCTTCTCGACAGCCTTTCCAACCCTGTGGGAATCATAATCCCGACACCCCAATAGGGCCACACGCGCGGCGGCCTCGGCGCCTTTAGAATGCTTTTTCATGAATCGTTCCTCTCTCAAACCCGGGAATAAATGTGAACAATATTGTGCGCCAATCTCCATTTCCCTTCAATAAGACGGCAGATCGGTCGGGACCGTATCGATGCAAAACCTCGAGAACCGACGGCCCCTCCGCCTGAAAGCCTGAGACAAAGTGAATCCTGCATTGAAATCGAAATGCTTTGAATAAGGCCCGCCCACGAATCACATTTATAGCTTAACTTATTGATATATATTCAGTTGTGCTGCCGGACCCGTATCATACGCCCACCACGGCATACCCCATTATAACATGTCTTACCGGTCATTCAACAATCATCGTCCCGGCGATGCCCGGGAAATGCGAAAAGCCGCCGCGGCCGCATCGCGAAGGCTAGCGGTATTGGCATGATATTTTCTAGTCATTGGGGTGGAATGGTCTATTGGCCCAAGTCTGTGGGAAAAAACCGGCTCGGCGAAAAGGCACTATATTGAACAATAACACGCGGATAATCTGCAAGATGCCCGCGACCGCGCAGGGGTTGGAGCGCCCGCTGCCGTTGAAAGTGATCCTATGAGCGAATCAATCGATAATTTCAGAAAAAGGCTTGCGGAGATAAAGGAAATATCCACCCTTCCCCATGTGATGGTGAAGATAATGGAGATTATTACCGACGAGAACTCCTCAGCGATCGACCTTGCAGACGAGATCGCGAAGGACGCCTCGCTGACTGCGAAAATCCTCAAAATGGTAAATTCCGCATACTACGGCTTTTATAGGGAAATAGCCAAGATATCGGATGCCGTCGTTGTGCTCGGATTCAACGAAATCAGGCGGCTTTCGTTGGCGATCTCCGTGCTCGACACGTTCGGGCGCGGGAGCGAAGAACACCGAGTGGCCTTTTGGAATCATTCATTCGCGTGTGCCGCCATGAGCGACATCCTGGCCAAGGAATGGCATCTGCAGGATCAGAGCGCATTCACCGCCGGGTTGCTGCACGATATCGGCAAGATGATCCTCGACCAGTACTTCGCCGACATGTTCGCCTCCGTTCAGAATTGCATGCGGGAGCGCTCATTGAAAACATACGAAGCGGAAAGACTGCTTTTCGACTTCGACCATGCCGACATCGGATACTGGCTGTCAGAGAAATGGAATCTGCCGATCAACCTCAGCGAAGCGATCCATTATCATCACAAGCCCGAGCTGGCCACGGAGATGCCCGAACTGGCCAAATTGGTGCATCTGGCCGATAAACTGTCGATCGAGTTCATGGAGTCCGGGCGCGGCGATTCCTGCGAGACAGACGACTCCGGCGAGAACGAAGCAGACGAGATGAGCCCCGAAAAAAGGATGGAACTCCTGACCATGCTGGAGGAAAGGATGAAAGATTCGACGCTCATCAGCATTATCTCCTAGCGATCCTCGCAAAACCGCCGCACGATAGCGCGGCTTAAAAGCAAAGGGCATCATGCCGGACTCCCACGAACAACACATTAAGCGGGCTCTTCAGATGCTTGAAAGATGCGGCGCGGATGGAGCTGCCGCCACAAACGGCGACGATGAATCCGAGTCGGGAGAGATTCTGCTTCAGGGATTAGACTTCCTCCTCAATAGCCATCTTGAGGCTCAGAGCAGGTTCGAGCGGCTGCAAAAAGAGCTTGAGATAATCAGGGAGGTCAATGCCGACGCAAATGCAATGCTGGAACAAAAAATCGAAGAGATCTCACTTCTCCGGCTTATCACCGACACAAGCAGCCGCGCCATGCAGACTCAGGACCCGCTTAAGCTGATCGTTGGAAAAGTCGTGGCCATTGTAGGGGCCGAGAGCGGCTCCATTATGCTTCAAAGCAGCGACTCGGAGCATCTCGAAATCCGAGCGGCAAGCGGGCCGGAGGGTCTTGGACCGGAGCATTCTCTGTCCGGGCTTGCCGAGAAGGTCGCCGCCCGCGCGATGGCCTCCGGCGAACCGCATTTTATCGATGATATCAGCGCCGGCCCCGCCGACCCGGCTTCTCCCCCGGAACAGGAGCGCGAGCCCGGCTCTCTGGCGTCGTTTCCGCTGATGATCGAAAACAGGACGATAGGCGTCATCAACCTGAGCAGCCCGTATCCTAATGCCTTCGGCGCCGAGACGCAGCGGATAATGCATATCATAGCCGGACAAATCGCCGTAGCCGTGGAGAACGCCAGATTGTATGGAGAGGTGAGAAAGACAAAAGAGTATTTGGAAAACCTCGTCGAAAAGGCGGGCGACGCCATCTTCACACTCGACCGGGCCCATCGGATTGTCTCATGGAACAAGGGGGCCGAAACCATCTTCAATCTCGACAGACAGGGTGTCGTCGGGAAAACCCTGTATGAAATGGTGCCCGAGGGCATGGAGCCGACGCTGCGGGAAAAAATCCAGAGCATCCTTGACTCGGAAAACATTGTCACAATCGACACCGATCTCGAATACGATCAATCAACTCGGATCACGATCACGCTCTCTCCCATCCGCGGAGCGGATGGCGAAGTCGCGGGCGTATCCGGCATCGCAAAAGACATAACCAAGCACAGGCAGCTTGAGGATCAACTGCGACAGCTCAACGAAGCCAAAAGCAACTTCGTAGCCACGGTCTCCCATGAGCTGCGCACCCCGCTGACCTCCATCAAAAGCATGACCGAGGTGCTCTCTCATGAATTGGCGACCCTGCCCAAAGAGAGCGTCATGAGATATCTGAACATCATCAACGAAGAGTGCGACCGGCTGTCGGGGCTCATATCGGGCCTGCTTGACCTGCAGAAGCTCAACGCGGGAAAGCTGGATGTCCAGTTCAAGAAGGTCAGGCTGGCCGACATTGTACGACATGTGGCCGGGCTCTTCGACGGAGTCGCCCTGCAGAACAGAATAGAGCTTACCAGCGATTTCGCCGTCGCCGACCATATGACCACGGTGAGGGGCGACCGAGGGCAACTGATGCGGGTCCTCTCCAACCTTCTGTCAAACGCGGTCAAATACTCCGTCGCCGGCAACCGCATCAACATCCGCCTCTTCCGCGAAGACGGAGACGTAGGGCTCGCGGTCATCGACAACGGCATCGGCATAGCGGCCGATTTAAGAGAAAAAGTGTTCGAGAAGTTCTACCAGGTTAATAATCCGGCAACTCGCAGCAAGGGCGGAACCGGACTCGGCCTTGCGATCACTAAGGAACTCGTCTCGCTCCATGGGGGACGCATATGGGTGGAAGACGCGGATGATGGAGGCTGCTGTTTCAAAGTATTCATTCCAGCGGTCGAACAGGTCGCCGAAGAATCGGCCCAGTCCACATGATGCGTCCGGAAAATGCCCCCGCCGATCAGATTGCGCCCGGCCGCCTTTTTTGCACGATGCCCCAGGATTGACAAACCCCACCGAAGGTGCTACGATTTTCTTAGCATGAACAAGGGGCTCTGAGAGCCGCCATAGACGCAAGGGAGAAAATCGCGTGAAAACGGCGCGTCGCGAATATCCCAACATTCTTACACCCGCCCAGACATACGAAAATTTGGACAAATACGTCATCGGCCAGGAACGCGCCAAGCGCACCGTGGCCATCTCGGCGTACAACCACCAAAAGCGCATCCTCAACAAGAGCGCGAACCGGGCCAACCTGATAAAAAAATCCAACATCCTCCTCATTGGCCCAACCGGCTGCGGAAAGACCCACATCGCCAGGAACCTGGCCGACACGCTGGACCTGCCGTTCACCGTGGTCGACGCGACGGAATACACAGAGGCGGGCTACTACGGCAAGGACGTCGAGGTGATGGTGGCCGAGCTGCTTTTCAAAACCGGCGGTCGCACGGATGAAACGCAGCGGGGCATCATATTCATAGACGAGATCGACAAGATCGCCAGACGCTCGCAGGGGGCGCGCACGGGCGCAGGCTCGCGCGATATCGGCGGCGAGGGCGTCCAGCAGGCGCTGCTGAAACTACTCGAAGGCTCCGAGATATTCGTTCCGCTCAACGTCACCCAGCACTGGAACAAGCATGACTTCGTCCTCGTGGACACTTCGGAGATATTGTTCATCTGCGCCGGCACTTTCTCCGATATGCCGCTAATTCAGCAGGAAGCAAGGCCCCTGGGCTTCCGCGACGAAAAGTCAAAAAGGAAGGCGCCCAAACGAAGGCGCGTGACCACGAAGGATCTGCTTGAGTATGGACTTCTGGCCGAGCTTTTGGGACGCTTGCCCGTCGTCGTCGAACTTGATATGCTCTCGCCGCAGGATCTCCTGCGCATCCTGAAAGAGCCCCCCGATTCAATCGTGAAGGAATACACCCACTTGCTGAGCCTCGACGACATCGAACTCAGATTCACCGACGGCGCGCTTCGGCTCATCATCGATCACGCCATGAAAACAAAGCTCGGCGCGCGTGGGCTTCGCTCGATTATGGAAGGGGTCATGCACGACGTCATGTTCGACGCGCCGTCGCTGCGCGGCAAGAAAGTGACGATCAACAAGAAGTTTGCGGCAAATAAGCTGGCGCAACTCGACTGACAGCCTCGGCGGCCCCGCCCCGGGAACGGGTGCTTCATTCTCTCTTCTTACCAATATTGCGGGTCGGGCTCGACCGGCGCCGCCCCGCCGGATGTCAACCCGCTCACGAAATCCTTCGCCGCCTCGAAAATGTCCATGGGGAGGTCCCGATAGGGCGTGAAACGAAGCGCTGCAATTATAATTACAAGCAGGATGATTCCGCCAACGGCGTTTCGCGTCCATTTCCGGCTCAGCCGTCGCTGCTGCAATTCAAACTTGCGGTCGATCTCCTTCTCTCGAGCGCGGTCGTTTTTTTTCCCGGCCATCCCAATCTCCTCGCATCCCGCAGACGCCCCTCAAAGACGCCGAAACTGTCGCTGAACCCGTGCGCCTCCGATATCGCGTCTACTCTTTTGGCCTCAAAAAGGCAAGTAATTCCCCGAGAGATTCCCTGTCGGTCTCCGTCAGATCCATAAACTTTGCGCTGGCTACATGGAGTGAAGTCGCCTCATCCCGAATGTGCCAGATTATGCGCGCAGAAGCGTCTATCCTCAGGAGGCTATCACCGACTCCGGTCGCCTTCAGTGAAATGCTGAAGTGGCTCTCGCTGGATATATCGGTCTCCGTAACGAAACAAAAGCCGCTGGCCGAGATGTCTTTCAATTGAAGCCGCCGGTCGGACTCCATAGAAAATGTGGCGGTCGCGGTGACCGACTCGGGCGCATGATACCGCGGATGCGAACGTCTTTCCTCCCCTTGATACATCGAACCTCCTTCAGACCGGGATCCCTCGGGCTATAGGGTCCGCATGAAAATCATAAACGGGAAAGACCGCCGTTTCCAAGATTATGCCCCACTCTGTCAAGGCCTGTCAAGCGCACGTCTGAAACAAATGGCGCCGCCCAGCATAAAACGGGGGCAAAAAGACCATTCGGCCGAATCAATGGCGCAGATTCCCATAGGAAAAAACCATTCCATCTGCTATATTAGGCTGTATCCCGGTAGCGCGACGGCAAAAGGAGCATCATGACCGTGGAACAAGCTGATTCACAGATTATTGAAAAGCAGAAGGCGTTCGATGAGGATGTCCGGAGGAATTTCCGCTGGAATTTCACGGTAAACCTCATATACGGCCTGTTCGGTACAACCGGCTGGCAGCTTATAATGGCGCCCATCTTCGTGCCGACATATATGAAAGCGCTGGGTGGCTCCAACACCATTGTCGGCCTCCTCCTTTTCTGTGGAGGACTTTCCAGATTCCTCACACCTCCCGTGACGGCTTCGCTGGTGGAGCATGAGCCCCTTATGAAACACAGGTCCGTTCTCGTAGGGTCGTTCATGCGGGCTCAGGTTTTATTTATGGCGCTTGCGGGTTTTTTCCTCCCCCGATGGCTGAATATGATGGAGTTTTTCGTTTTCTTTTCGCTTTTCAATCTCTTCTTGGGCATGCAACACGTTGTTTATAATACAGTTATGTCAAAGATCATTCCCGTCGATAGACGCGGCCGTTTCATTGGACTGCGCAACTTCCTTGGCGGTGTGTCAGCGTCGCTTGTCGGCCTGATAGCAGGATCTCTTATTGAAAATCTGAGATTCCCCCACAGCTACGCCGCCACGTATCTGCTTGCATTTTCTCTTACGTGCGTGGGACTTGTTTTTTTTGCTTTCTCCCGGGAGGCGGAAAGTCCGGCTGTCTCTGAGAAGGTCCCGGTGTTCCGGCGGCTGCGAGAGATCCCCTCCCTGATCAGAGAAGACCGGAATTTCGCCAATTATATGCTCTGCTGCGCCGTTGGTTCACTTGCGCTCATGTCGAATCCGTTCATTATCCTTTATGTCCAAAGCAAATTGACGCTTTCAGGCCATGAACTCGGCTGGATTTTCTTTTTCTTCAACATGGCTCGGACCTCGGTAAACCTTATCCTCGGCCCCATCGCGGACCGCAAAGGATTCAGGCTCGTGTTCATTCTTTCGGTCGGCATCTGGGTGTTCGCCATGATTGCGCTTGTGGTCGCGCCCATATCATATGTTTTGGCCGTATTGTTCTTTATTGCGACCGGGGCCGGAGTGGCCGGCTTTCGTATGGCGGTGAACAACATGGTTTTTGAATTTGGGGACACCGCGCAAAGGCCCATGCGCATCGCGGTCGTCAATTCGGTTTCCGAGTTGTCAAATGCCGTTGGGCCGCTCGCCGCCGGTTTTCTGGCCGACGCGGCTTCATACAAATCCGTATTCATCATTTCGATCGTGTGCTCCATCTTCGCCCTTTTCATAATGTATTCCCGCGTGACTGAGCCCAGACGGCTTCCCTGAGCACGGGTCCATTCCCGCAAGGAGCCCCCGCGAGACTTTTCATTCGGCGGCCGGCCATGCGGAAACCGTCGCGGCGATTTGAAGGCGGGCGCGATTTCTGGTATCATTAAAATAAGTTTCCCCCAAAACAGCTTGGATGTATCATGACCGGATATGAGATTATAAAAAGGGCCGTCGAATTCAACAGCCCCACGCGGATAGGCATCAGGTTCGACGAGGTCGGCGTGAACGATATATATACGGTAGCGTGCGGGTTCGGCAAGAACTACGCCCCGTCCGCTCCCGACGAAGATGAATGGGGCTGCATTATGGAAAGAACCGACCTGCCCAACATGGGCCAGGTCAAACAGCATCCGATTGCGACGGCGGACGATCTCGTGGAACACCGCTTTCCCGACGCCGAAGAAGGGACGCGTTACGAAGCGGTCGAGATGGTGCTGCCCTATGCGGAGGAGCGGTACGTGCTGGGATACATAGGCAACGGGCCGTTCGAGCGGCTGCATTTCCTCCACGGGTTCACCGAGTCGCTGACCGACATGTATCTCAACCCGGCGCTGATTGAGTACCTTCTTGACACAATAGTCGATTTCCAGCTCGGATTGATAAGGAATTTGAGAGACCGCTTTCCCGGCAAGATCCACGGTGTCACCACAACCGACGACTGGGGAACGCAGCAGGCCCTCTTCCTGAGCGTGCCCATGTGGCGACAATTCTTCAAACCCCGCTATAAAAAGCTCGTCGATGCGGCCCACGACGCCGGCATGCACTTGTGGCTGCATTCCTGCGGCCGCGTTAACGAGCTGATGCCCGAATTCATCGATCTCGGCATCGACGTGATAAACCTTCAGCAGCCGCGCGCCCTCGGCATCGAGGAGATAGGCAGGGACTTTCGCGGCAAGATATGCTTCGAGTCGCTGGTCGACATACAGACCACGCTGCCCGGCGGCTCCCGGGAAGAGATTGAACGGGAAGCCCAACTGCTGCTCGAACACTGGTCCACGCCCGAGGGCGGCTTCATTCTTAGTGATTACGATGAATCCGACGCCATCCAGGCGCCGTACGAACAGAAGAAGGCAATGTTCGACGCCTTCAAAAAGGCCGGGGGATTCGATGTCTAGTCGGCCCAGGATAAGCGAGGTTGATATAAGCATCCGGATCGAGGACCTTCTGGGGCCGCTCGGCTATTCGGACATGGAGAATGTGCGGCCGCCCATAATGGATCAGATAACCTCCGAGTCGGGACGATGCGTCGACTTGATGGCCGGGAAAGCGATATACTCGTGTCTGGAGTTCAGCCATATCGACGGCCGCAACGCCATCGAGATCGACGGCAAGATTATCGATGATGAAACGCTCATCGGCTCGCTCGACGGCGCTAAGGCGCTCGCAGTCGCCATATGCACCGTCGGACCCGAAATAGACGAGGTCATAAGCGATTGTTTCGGCCGAGGGGATTATTTGGTGGGCATGATCGCCGACGTTGTCGGCAACCGCGCCGTCGAGGACGTTGCGACAAAATGCGGAGCCCTCATATGCGCCGAGGCAAGGGGGCTTAACCTCTCGGCCTCCGGACAGATCAGTCCCGGCTACGGCAAATGGGACACCAGCGGGCAGCGGCCCGTCTTCGAGCTGCTCGACCCTTATCCCATCGGAGTGTCACTGAATAACTGCTGCATGATGGAACCGAAAAAATCCATATCGTTCGTCGTCCCGCTCGTGGAAGGTGAGCCTCGGCAAGAGGAAAAACCGCCCTGCCACGGCTGCGACTTCAAAAACTGCAGCTACAGACGGAAATGACGCCCGCGCCGAGCGAATAGGTGGAGTGGAGAACCATTATGAATCTGCTGGAAAAACTGAGCGCCGGCGAATCACTGGTCTTTGACGGGGCCATGGGCACCATGCTCATCGCAAACGGCCTGGCGATCTCCGATTGCCCCGAAGAGTGGAACGTTTCGCACCCCGAGGTAGTGCGCCGCATTCACCGGTCGTACTTCGACGCGGGATGCGATATCGTGGAGACGAACTCCTTCGGCGCCAGCCGGCTCAAACTGGGCCGCTACGGGTTGGCCGACAGGGCGCGGGAATTCAACCGCAAGTCGGCCGAAAACGCAAGGGCCGCGGCCGGACCCGACCACTACATCGCGGGATCTGTGGGGCCGACCGGCGAGTTCATCGAGCCATACGGCGCCCTGAAATATGAGGAGCTTCTCGACGCCTTCAAAGAGCAGGCGCTCGCGCTCGAGGAAGGCGGCGCCGACATAATCTGCGTCGAAACGATGGCCGACCTCAACGAGGCGCACGCCGGCATCGAGGCCGCCAAAACGACGAAATGCATCGTGTTCGCATCTATGACATTCAATCCCGACAAGCGGGGTTACAGAACCATGATGGGCGTTGATCCAGCGACGGCGGCCCGGTCGCTGGAAGAGTACGGGGCCGACCTGATAGGCGCGAATTGCGGCGCCGGGCCTGAGGACATGACCGAGATACTGAAAGAGATGTCCCAAGCAACGTCGAGGCCCCTGTTTGCCAAGCCCAACGCAGGCCTGCCCGTGCTCGAAGGCGATGAGACGGTCTATCCCGAGACCCCGGATGGAATGGCCGCAAAAATGCTCCCTCTGCTGGAGTTGGGCGCAAGGATACTGGGCGGCTGCTGCGGCACGACCCCTGAACACCTGCGAGAGATAGCAAGGCTGATCAAAGGCTGATAAGGAATAGCGCTGACGATGGAAGACCAGGCACTGGCCTCTCCCAGCCGTATCGAGCGAACGCTCGAATTGGCTTGCGCGTACAATGCGCCACTGTCCATAAACGCCGAATCGGGCGACGATATTTACCGGTACAAAAGCCGAATGCTCGACATGAGGAAGGCTCGCGGCTCCAGATCGCTTGTCATCGATCAGCCGGCAAGTGAGGGGCCTGCGATCGCGCTCAGGCCGAACATCCAGATCACGCTTTTCTTCGCCGTCGAGCAGGGCAGATACGCTTTCGACAGCGTGGTGCTGAGGAAAACCGAGTTTACTCTCGGCAATCGCAGAAAAATATCGGCGCTTGAGATCTCATACCCGAACGTGCTGAAAAGCGGCCAGCGCCGCGCCTACTTCAGAGTGCCGATACCGTTGAGAGCGCCGATAGACGTGGACTGCACCGTTATAGGCGAAGTCGCCGGAAAGACGGTCGAAAACGAGGACGCCGGCAACGCGCTCCTTCGGCCGCGGCTGCGGGGTCGCACGATCAATATCAGCGTGGGCGGCATGCTAATTGTCCTTGAGGAAGGCGCCACAGACCTTGCGGACGTGGGGACAAAGCTTGCGCTTCAATTCTCGCTGGAGAAGAACGAAACACCCATCAGACTCAGTGCGATAATCAGGCGGCTGGAGAAAAAATCGGCGACCGACCAATTCAGGATGGGGATTGAATTCGTCGATATCGACGTGACATTCGAGAACAAGCTCGCCGTAAACCGGCTATACAGATACGTGGCGGAAAGACAACGGGAGATTATCCAATCGGGATCAAAATAACCCGGGAATCAGGATGATGAAAGAAGAGTCAAAAACCTTCCAGGAATTTCTACTGAAAAAAGGCGTGATAAAACAAAAGGACATCCTGGAGATTGAGGTCGCAAGAAAAGACACGAATGTCTCCCTTGGCGCAATAGCGCTGAATCGCGGCCTGTTGACCTCGGTCGAGATAAGACACATCCTGGACGTCCAAAGCAAAACCACGGGGAAGTTCGGGGAAGTGGCTATTGAACTGAAACTCCTCGATCACGATCAGATGCAAGAACTCCTGGCGGAACAGAAAAAGGTCAACCTCGACACAGGAGAAATCCTGGTGCTGAAGGGTCGCCTTTCGGTCGAGCAGTTAAAAAAGGAACGCCGCGCTTTCAAACGCGGGAAAAAGGACTAGCCCCCCGTCCCGGCCTCGCGGTCGGAAAACCTCAATCGATTCGAATTCGTTTTCCCGTTTCCACGCTGAACATGTGAAGCCGTGCGCGTGAGACGCTGTATGCGATTTCGCCGCCGGGCTCGAAGTCGGCGTGTCCCAGGACGCGCGCGACGGGCCTGAATTTATCGGCCTCAAGATACACCAGGGTCTCCACTCCCATGGCTTCCACCGACAGAACCCGCGCTTGTCCCTTCAGCGAACCTGACTCCGGGACCTCGCCGAAGGAAATGTCCTCCGGCCGAAAGCCAAGGAGGATATTCGGCGAGGCGTCGCGCAAACGTTCATCCGGCGGTGTCTTGAAAAAAAGTCGGCTGTCACCCAGCGCCGCCTCCAGCCCGCCTTCTCTCGGCTCGGCGGTGCATTCCGCCAGGTTCATGGGAGGACTGCCGAAGAACCGGGCGACAAACTCGCTCTGCGGGCTCAGGTAAATCTGCACGGGCGAGCCCACCTGCTCGACGGCTCCGGCGTTCATGACGACAATGCGACGGCCGATAGCCATCGCCTCGTTCTGATCGTGTGTCACATAAAGCATTGTCGCGCCGAGCTTGGCGTGTATGTCCTTGATTTCCCGCCTCAATTGAACCCGGAGCGCCGCGTCGAGGTTGCTGAGAGGTTCGTCAAAAAGAAACACCTTCGGATCGCGCACCAGCGCCCGTCCGAGCGCGACGCGCTGCCGCTGCCCGCCCGAAAGCTCCCTGGGTCTTCGCCGGAGCAGATCGTCTATCCCGAGCATCAGGGAGGCCTCTCTCACGCACGCGTGAACCTCTCTTTTCCCGACACCCCGCATCCTGAGACCAAAGCCCAGGTTCTGCTCGACATTGAGATGAGGATACAGGGCGTAGTCCTGGAACACCATGGCGATATCGCGGTCGCGGGGCGGGATGTCGTTGGCCAGCCTGCCGTCGATGAATATCTCGCCTTCGGTGGGCGCCTCGAGACCGGCCACCAGCCGCAGCGTCGTCGATTTTCCGCTTCCCGACGGACCCACCAGGACCATCAGTTCGCCTTCGCGAACATCGACGTTGACGTTGCGGACGCCAACCACGCCGTCCTTGTAGAGCTTCGACAGATTCTTCAGGACAAGGGCCGCCATTTTCACCCCAACAGATCGGAAACCTTCCGGTTGAGCACCAGCCTGCGCCTGATGGAAATCATAATAATCAACAGCCTCTTTACCACGATGTAGGCGACAATACCGAGCAGTGCGCCGTATAGAGCGGCGGAGACGATTTTGGGAGTTGCCGCCACCAGGGCGCCGGCAACCTCGAATGCCTTGCCCATGTCCTCCACCTTTTGGCTCAGGTTCTCACCGAGGAAAAGCCTGAGCGAGTCGCCGAATCGTTTTTGCTGTCCGATGAGCGGATAGAGGGCTTTCGCTGCGGCGTACTCGGCGCCGGCGATCATCCCCATGAAGAGCGCGCCGTATCGGGCGGCAAAATCAACGGGCGCAAGGACAAGGCGCACGAACGCCGAGCGCCTGCGCTGAGGCCCGTATGTCCTGGCGACCTCGCGCACGTCGTCGCGATTGACGGTTGACGGGAGAAAGTCAAGCTCCCTGTCAAGAAGCCTGTTTGTCAGGACGTTTCGTCTCAATCGTTTTTCGTAGACTGTCATCTGGAGAATCCCCGCTTGTTCGGAAAAGAAAAAACCGTGTTGAAGGCTCCCGCGCCTCAGGGGCTATGTTAGTTGAGCTACGCCGCCCATGTCAACACGGGGAT
>CBFDAY010000011.1:0-18552 GCA_965602895.1 uncultured bacterium | reverse complement strand
TATTTCAGTTCGTAATCGACCACCCCAAGCTCACAATCCTGGCGGCCTTTGCGCTGACCCTCTTTTTCGGTTTTCAGTTACCCAAAATGCGTGTCGAGACCGACGTGGACGTCTACATTCCCGACGACCACCCCGCCATGATATATCAAGACATGGTCGATGAAATATTCAATTACAGGGAATCTATGGCGATCCTTGTGGTCAATGAAGGGCCCGACGGGATATTCAATCCCGACACCCTGGCGCGCATCGAGAGGCTGACGGAGAAGGTTTCCGAGGTCCGATACGTAATGGCTCAAAGGGATGACGACGTCAAGAGCATCAGTACGATGGACAACATTATTGGCACTGAGGAGGGCATCGAAGTCGTCCCCCTTATGGAACAGGCATTAACCACGGACGCAGAGATCGCGCAACTCAAGGAACACCTGTACGGCAACGACATGTTTGTCGGGTGGCTGGTTTCCGATGACCGAACGTCGGCGGTCATCCTCGCGAAGATCGAGTCGGGCGACGAAAAGCTCACCTATGTCTACGAGAAGATCAAGAAAATCGTGGATGAGGAGAGGGGCGGAGAAGACCGATTATATATCGCCGGTCAGCCCGTGCTCGAGGCCACTTTCGTCGAGTACATTATCAATAATCTGAAGGTAATGCTCCCCATAGTGGTCGCGGTTATAACCCTTGTCCTTTTTTTCTCCCTCGGCAGCTTGCACGGCATTGTGCTGCCGCTACTTGTCGTGGTCGCCGGTGTCATCTGGAGCATGGGAATAATGTGCATGGTGAACGTTCCCATGTACGACATGACCACCATGTCGCCGGTGATCCTCATCGCCATCGGATGCGCCTACGGAATCCACATCCTGAACAGGTACTATGAGGAAACCGCAAAGAAGCCCGACCGCGAGAAAAGGGAGATCGTGCTTCAAACCATGCTTTCCATATGGCAGCCGGTCGTCATGAGTTCGCTCACAACCACCGTCGGTTTTGCCTCTCTGGGCACATCCACCATATCGCCCATTCGATTTTTCGGAATCTTCACGGGGGTGGGCATATTGTGCGCCCTTGTTTTTTCGCTTTCGTTCATACCGGCAGGATTAATGCTGATAAAGGTCCCCGATTTCGGCCCGGCCAACAATCGGAGGCGCGGTATCGGGAACATCTTTCAGGACGCCACGGGCCGCGCGCTCGATTTTGTCGGGCGATGGGTATTCCGGCGCCGGTTGGCCATCTGCGTGATCTTCGCGCTGGTGGCGGCGCTCTCGGCGCCGGGCCTCTTCAGGCTGTGGGTTGATGAAAGCTGGCTGGAGATGTTCGGACACGAGAGCGAAGTCTACATTTCCAACAAGCTGCTGGGCGAAAGGATGAACGGTTTGGTTTCGCTCAATGTGGTCATAGAGGGTGATGAGGCCGGCGTGATCAAATCGCCGGATATCCTGAAGGGGATGGACGGACTCCAAAAACTCGCCGAGGAAATGGATGAGGTCGGCGGCACGATCTCGATCGTCGACTATATCAAGCGCATGAACAAGGTGATGAATGAGGATAAGGAGGAATTCAACACAATTCCCGACAGCAGAGACGCCGTCGCTCAATACCTCCTGCTGTATTCCCTGTCAGGCGACCCGGATGACTTCGATGAAGTAATAGACTATGACTACAGGCAGGCCAACATCACGATGATGATGAAGAGCGACCATACGTCCGTTGTCGAGAGGCTGGTCGAAAAAATCAACCGTTACGTCGAAGAGCGCTTCTCCGACAAGCCGGTGAAGATAAACCTCACCGGCTACGCATTCATCACGGAGGTCGTCGTCGATCTTGCTGTCAGAGGAATGCTCGGCAGCATTATCATTTCGATCCTCGTAATCTATATCATGACTGCAATTATGTTCCGTTCTCTCACGGGGGGAATCTACAACATTATTCCAATTTCGCTGGCGATGCTGCTCAATTTCGGAATCATTGGGATGCTGAGAGTGCCGATAGGCTTTGCAAACTCGGTTGCCTTTGCCGTGGCTATGGGAGTGGGCGTGGACTACGCAATACACCTGGTGTTCAAGTTCAGGAACGCGGCCGCCGCATGCGGCGACCTGGCCGAGGTCAACGCCGTGACTCTGAAGACCAGCGGGAAGGCGATCCTCTTTAACGCGCTTGTCGTCACCTCGGGCTTTATAGTCCTTATGGCGTCCAACTTCACGGGCCATCGCGTGCTCGGCCGGCTGCTCTCCTTGAGCATGATCACGAGTTTTGTGGGCTCGGTTACGCTCTTGCCGGCGGCGCTCAGCCTTTTTAAGCCTTCCTTCGCCGTCCCAAAGAAAAAAGCCTCTTCCAAACATCAAACGTAAGCAATCAGACAACATCAGGATCAAAGGCCTCGCGAGAAAAGCGATTGGCACAAAGGAGCGATGATGGTATATATTATAAGAAAGAAGCGTATCTATTCATTCAATTTGGAAGCTTAATATTTTCCGAGGATGAGCTTGAATGAAAAAGATCCTTCTCTTGATAGCGTTGATTCTGTTCATCCCGGCATGCGGCGGGGAAACTCCCAAAGCGGATAAGTCTCCGGAAACCGGGAGCATCTCAGGGACTGTCAGGGTAAACAAGCCGCCGGGATCGCGCATATACCTTGCCATCGGGGAAAACCTCGATGAGATGGCGCGTGGGAATTACATCAGGCGTCTTGCGCTGAACGACCAGGGACCGTTCCGGTTCGACAACATCCCGGCCGGCGCCTACCGCATGGCCGCATTCGTGGACATAATCGCGGACGCCAGGCCGAATTTCCTCATCGAGCCCTATTTCGTTCTCGAGACCGAGCTTTCGGTTTCCCCGGGAAAGACCATCGAAAACATCAGCGTGGAGGGTTTCTTCAACGAGCGTGACCCCGCGTTCAAGACAGCCGAGCGGATCAGGCAATACGGCGCCTTGAGCGCTCGGACAAAGGCGGTGGTGGATAAAGCATACAAAAAGTTGAAGGCCGAGAAAAACGACCTGCTTATCGAAGTTATGCCCACCCTTCGCGCGATGGTCTATGAAGCTGAAACAGCCTGGAAACCGGCGGGAAACGAATCCGACTGGGAACACGTCACGGCCCTGCTCGAACCTGTTCCCAAGATTGCGCAAGAGGCGATCGAGGGCCGCAACCTCATCTCTTCTCTGCGCGGTTTTTATCTGCGGGCCTATCTCTCCGACTTGGATAAGTCCGTGCAAAGATACGCCGTATACGTGCCCAAGGAATACGACGGCTCTCGCCCGTTTCCGCTTGTTGTGGCCCTGCACGGAGCCGGCGGCGACCACTGGTCGGGGATGAAGACGGTCACGGGTTTCTCCGGTCAGCTCATAGGGCCGGAGGCTTCGAATCGGCATTTTTTCCCGCAATCGGCGCCGCCGGACTTCATAATCGCCGGCCCCGGCGGACACGGCTACATCGGACCCGGTTATGAGGGCCCGGGCGAGTACGACGTGCAAAAGGTTATCGCCGAAATGAAATCAAGCTACAACATCGACGCCGACCGAATATATCTTACGGGTGTTTCCAAAGGCGGGCGCGGCGCCTGGGAAATAGGCCTGACATATCCTGAGATGTTCGCGGCGATCGCACCCGTCTCCGGCAGTACGGGCGGCGTCCGCAAGCGGGCAAAAAACGCCGCCGGGGTGCGCATCTTTGCGTTTCATGGAGCCGCTGACAAGATTATTTCCGTTAACGAATCGCGCGCAATGGCGGCCGCCGTATATCAGGAGGGGATTCCCGTCGAATTTGAATATACTGAATACGCAGACTGGAGCCACTACGATTGCGTTCGCGTCTATGAGAACGGCGTCATCTTCAACCTGTTCCGACAATGACGCGCCGCGATCGCATCTATCCCTTTACCCGGCCTTGATCATGTGAGTAGCCGGTTTTATCACTTTGTGCTCCATAATGCGGAGCCCGGCCTCGGACATTATTTCCGGCAGGCGATTGAACAGGTTGTCGCGGGTCGTCGAGAACGCCAGGAACATCAGGATAAAAGGCGCAAGCAGCGCCCAGCCCCATAAATGCTTCGGGGGGCCGAAATCAACGACGACGATTCTGCCGCCCGGCTTGAGCACGCGCCGCATCTCGCGAAACGCCGCCGTCTTCACGCTTCGGGGCACATGATGAAGCATCAGCGTGCTGAAAATCGCGTCGAAACTGTCGTCGGGAAACGGCAGATCATCAATTGAGCCCTCTTGGAACTCAATGTCCAAGTTCTCTTTTCGAGCTTTTCCCCTCCCAATCTCAAGCTGATCCTGTGAGATGTCAATCCCGTGAACGCGGCCTTCGGCGCCAACCCGGCGTTTGGCGATAATCGCCAGCGTGCCCGTGCCGCATCCGCAGTCCAGTATGCTTTCGCCGGGCTTCAGGGAAGCCTCCCCCAGTATCTTCTCTCGAAACGCCTCACCGAAGCCGCCCCATCTGTTGTACCGATCATACAATTTCGAGGAAACGCCCGTTATCGCCCATCCCTTTTTCTCAGCCTTCATTCCACAGCCTCCTGTTGCGCCGGGGCATTTGCCGACGGCGCGTTGATGTAAACTTCACTTCCTTGCGACCATCGATTCCCAAAAATAGGGAAATAATGTCTTGATTTCGTACCTCTCGATTCCGACATCATCCAGAAAGCGCTTGATCTCGCGAGGAACGTACGCAGCCCTGATGGATTCCCTGTCTCCCTTGCCGAGCGGCAAAAGATACGACCACCAGACCCTCTTCAGGTCGTGAACGTACAGGATGCCGCCCTCGCCCACGGCATTCCAAAGGTTGCCGATGGCCGCCGCCGGGTTCTTCCAGTGGTGAAGGGAAAAAGTGGAATAGACCAGATCGAATTCCCCTAATCCCCCGATAGTCCCCTCATCATTCGCATCGCCCAATACATATTCTATCCTGTCACCAAGCCCCTTTTTCTTGACATATTCCTCGGCGGCGGCTTTCATGTCGGGCGACAGGTCGAGCGCGGTGATGTGGACGTCGGGATTCTGTCCGACCATCATAACAGCCAGAACACCCGGTCCGGCGCCGACTTCGAGGCATCTCCCCGACACGCCGAGCGCGCGAACATCTTTCAAGAATGCGCGGTAGATGAGCTTCGCGTGCTTCTCGTGAGTCTCGGCATAATGCTGCGTATCGGCCGTTCCCATTATTGCCTCTTTCCTGTGTTCCGCTCTTTCAGGCATGTACCTCCCCCCATTCCTGTGATGTCATCCTCTGGATGCCTTTTTCAGTATCCGACGCATGATGCCGCGGTTCCCACGATCCATGCCGCATCGCTTAGCGCCATCAGGAAGGCCGCCGGTCATATGTAGGCGGCATTATTGTTTTGTTATTCCAACTATTTGATACTCAAATGACTTCGGCAAAAATTTTTCCGTCAGCCCAGCGATGTCGCGATCTTCTTTATCAGCTTAGCCATTTGCCTTTGCTCCGTTTTCGTCAGCGCGAACAGGACTCTATCAATCATATCTTTGTGAAACTGGTCGTGAACGGCATCGGCTTTTCGCCCGCGAGCGGTCAGGCTCACGCGAACCACGCGGCGGTCACTGTCGTCACGTGCCCGCCTGACAAATCCCTTCTTCACAAGCTTGTTAATCATCACGGTCATCGTCCCGAGCGTCACGTGTCCGCGCCGGGCAAGCTCCGACATCCTCGGACAGTCCAGCTTTCCTACAAGCGAGATCGTGTGCGTCTCCTGTGGGGTGAGCTGCTTGAGCGGGCCCGTGCTGAGTGTGAGCCGTTCAATCAGCGGAAGATTTTCCGCCATTCGCACAAGATATTCATCAATTATGGAACGTGCATCTTCGCTCATTAATGCGGTTGCCCCTGAAAACCTAGTCAAGCGGAAATAATACTTTGAATATCAAAGCAAATTATACCACGCAGCCTCCCGCCTGTCAAGTCGGTTGCCGAATACAGACCTTTTCCTTGATGCCTGCCGCTGATTCCCCGCGCGCGCTTTCTTCCCAAAAAAAGGGCGGACCGTCTCGGCGGCCCGCCCTGCAGCTAACGCGGATAATCTATTGCTTGCCCTACTTGCCCTTTTTTGTCAGTTTGTCAACCCTTCTCTCAAGCTTGTCGATTTTTCTCGAAAGCGTGTTAATGTCCTTTTTCGTTGGAAGGCGGAATGCCTTGAGCGCTTTCTCGATCCTATCGTCGGTCTTCTTTTCGAAGTCCTTGCGGTTGCGCGCGGTGCGCTTGCGGAAGTCATTGACTATTTTCCTGCCTTCCTTCTCCGAGGTCTCGCCACGCTCAACGAGGTCTTTGACAAACTTCTCTATTCCCTCTTCGGCCATCGAGAACGCCCCTACAGAAGCCAGAATCGGAGTACGCAAAATGTCGCTCCAGGTCCACTTATCTTCCTTCGCCCCGGTTGCCTTCTTCTTTGTCTTTTTTGTTGCTTTTTTTGTTTTCTTTTTTGTTTTCTTTGCCGCCATGTCAGTACCCTCCTATCTGCTCCTCCGGGACCTTTGCCTGCGCGGGCTCGAGCCTGAGAGATGAGCGTCCAGCTTCTCGACAATGGAATCGACTTTTTTGGCGATCTTGTCGAAATCCGAGCGAGATGGAAGCTCCATCGCCTTCACGTAGGCCTTCACTCTTTCGTCAATCCTGCTTTCAATGGAACGGCGCCGTTTCGTGACCGACTTTGAGACGAGTCTCAGATAGCCCCTGGCCTCATCCTCGCTCATTTCGCCGCGATCCACAAGCTTCTTGTAATACTTTGACGCGCTCTCCTCCGCCATCTGCACGGCCCCCCTGCCGGCCAGCCGTGAGACTCGCTTTATCTCGTCCAACGATTCGCTTCCGCGCTTTATCAGTTCCTTTAGGACATCGAGCGGCAGGGCGTTGCCCTCGGACTTTTCTTCCTCGGCCATTGCCTGAGCGAGCGTGACACTCGTCAGGTCCTCGCCGGTCCTGCTGTCCATCACCTCGATGTCTTCACCATCCCGCACCAGCTTCAGGATGTCCTGCAGGCTCACGTAATGGCTGCTCTCGGTATCGTAAAGCTTGCGGTTTGCGTATCGCTTTATCGTGCGCGTCATTGCGTCGCTCCAATTCCCGGGTAAAATACCCTCCTGAAATGATCCGAAAAAAATTATAACACGGTGCGTCAAAATTGTCAACTCGATTCATCGGCGCCCTCCCCTCCGCCGTTGTATTCTCATCGCTCCATTGCCGGGACTGGGCGAGGTTGACACGCATTCTCGCTGGGTTTATACTTGAGTGTAGCGCCGATATAATGGGGAGTTGGTAGAATATGCGCAAGGAAAGCAATCACAACAATCCCAAGAGGATATTCAAGGAAAAAGGCGGTATTGGGGTTCCCGGCAGGAATCCGGCGATCGGGCGTGACAACCTGACGTCAATCAGGTATTCCGAAATCACCAGCATCGCGCCGGACGACATAAATTGGAACAAGATTTATGCCGGGAAACAGAAAGGACCGAAAAGGGGAAAGCCTAAATCCGACCCCCGGTAACGAAACGGCCCAAACCGCGTTTTCGGGAGTTTTCCCGCGGTTCCTGATTCGTAAAATCGCCTAATAATCAGCCAAGCCATGACCGAGGGTGCGAGGCGCCGTTCTCCCCCGCTTATGCGCCAACGTATTCCGGCCATAGAGATACTTTGCGGCTCATTGTCGGTCGAGCGATAATGGGCCTTTTGTTTCCCGGCCTGCGACGCCGGCGTCGAGCCGCATCCGCATCGGATTGGAGCAGTCATGACCAGACACGAGCGGTGGACCGTCTTCCTTCTCGGAAGCGCCCACACAATGGTTCACTTTTACGAGCAGGTGTTCCCTGCGCTTTTATTAACCATTGTCGCATACTTTCAGATCGAGCTGACAGCAGCCGGATGGATGCAAACACTGCTGGCGATGGCCTTCGGCATAGGCGCTTTGCCGGCGGGCTACATAGCGGATCGGATCGGACCGAAGCGCATAGTGATGGTCTACCTTATCGGCGCGGCCGTGTCCTGCATCTTTGTTTCCACCGCGCGATCCGTGCCCGCATTCGCGATAGGCCTGGTGGCGCTGGGCGCCTTCATCAGCCTGTATCATCCCGCGGGCACGACACTCGTGACGACACAGATCAGGCACGTGGGCAAGGGCCTGGGCTATCACGGCATGGGCGGCGGCCTCGGGGTGGCGATAGCGCCCGCGCTTGCGACGATGCTGGCCGTGCTTTCCCCGAGATACGGATGGCGGCTCTCGTTCTTTGCATTCGGCGTACTCGGACTGCTTGTCGCGGCGGGGGTTGGAATACTCAAAATATCCCCGATTCCATCCGACGAGGCCCCGCGCCGATTCTGGCCCGAACATCTTGTCGCAAAGGGGGCGGGAAAAGCATTCATACTGTACCTGTTTGCCGCCGTCATGGTGGGTTTCTGCTATCGCGGTGTGATGACATTTCTTCCCACCTACTTTTCACAGGAGTTGAACGGCGGCATATTCACGGGCAGCGATCTCGTCAAGGGCGGAAGGTTCGCGACCCTGACACTTCTGGTAGGCGTGGCCGGACAATTCCTCGGCGGCCAGTTGACGACCCGCTTCAACCTCGAGAAACTCTATGCGGCGCTATTGATCGTGACCGTCCCCTTGCTTTTCATGATGAGCGTGCTTTCCAACTACGCGCTCTTTTTCACAACGATGGCCTTTGCCCTTTTCTATTTCAGCGGTCAGCCCGTCGGCAACAGCCTCGTAGCGAAGTACACCGACCAGCGCGGTCGAGGGATGGGATTCGGCATATATTTCGCCGCCGCCTTCGGTGTCGGTTCGATCGCTTCCTATCTATCCGGCGTGATCGCCGACAGCTTCGGCCTCGACAAAATATTCATTGCGTTCGCAGCCGTGATGTTCCTCGGTTTCATCGTGATGCTGTATCTCGCCAAATTGCGCGGCTCCAGCCCGGAGCCCGAGCTTGACGCCTGAAACGGCGGAATGCTATAATTCGATAACGGTCTAACTGTAATAAACGTAAAGGAGCCCCCCTTGCCCGGAGCCGACAAAGAGGCCGCGCTCGCGCAGGCCGCGCGTCTTTTCGGCGTGCTCGCCGAACCCGCGCGTCTCAGGATTCTGCAACTGCTCAAGGACGGCTCGATGTGTGGGCGAGAGCTTGCCAGGGACTTGAATCTCACTCCGGCGACGACTTGCCATCATCTGGAAAAGCTCAAGCTCGCAAGTCTCCTCTCGGAGCGGCGATCGGGAAAGCATGTCTATTACAGCATGCGTGAGCACGAACTCGCGCGGGCGGTAAGACGCTCGCTGGCTGCGCTGGAAAATTCGGACAAAAACGGAAGACAAGCTTCGGGTAACCACGGCCGGAGGGCTGGAAAGGCAGTCGGGCGAAAAGCGCCGGCAAAGGTCAAATGACGTCAGCCCAAACACTGGATATTGCCGCAATCCTGGACCTGGAGCAGGGGCCGGATGATGCGGACGTTGCTTTCTTCACCGATATAGCGCGGCGAACCGGAGGCCCCGTGCTCGACCTGGGGTGCGGCGTCGGCCGGCTGGCGCTGCCGATTGCGCGAGCTGGCATCGATGTCACAGCGCTCGATATTTTGGAGCCTGTGCTCGCGCGTTTCAGGAAAAAGCTTACGGCCGAACCGCGTAGATCGCGGGAACGAATCCGGCTCGTTCAGGCCGACATGAGACGCTTCGCGATGAGGGGAAATTTCCGCGCGGCGATTTGTTCGTCGAACACTCTTTTCCTGTTGGGTTCGGAGGATTCGATCGCAGAGGCCCTCGAATGCGTTCGCGCGCACCTGGCGCCGGGTGGAAGGCTCATCATCGACGCGGCGGCGATCGATGCCGAGGCAAGGGCGGCGCTCGCGGAGTATCCAGCCGGGGATTTCCCCGACCTCGATTTGTCGGACGGAACCGGAGATCACCTGCTTCACAGGACACATAGCATCAAGGCGCGCAAGGGCGACGAGCACGGCATGGAGCCATCAAGCGAGACTAACCGATTTTCGATCAAGTACAAGTACTTCGATGATTCCGGTGGCCTTCGCGGGGAACGCCGCGAGGACGTCGTTCTCTTGACGCCGGAAGAGTTACTGCATCTTCTTTGCGACAGCGGATACGAAATCGAGGACACATTCGGCTGGTACGACCGGCGGACATTTTCGGAGGGTGACCGCAAAATGATAGTGCTCGCCCGCAAAAAGGAGTAAGCCCTGCAATGGCGCCTCGACACAAGGTAATCTATTTCGACATCGACGGCACGCTCGTCGACTACGAGGCCGACGCATGCCACGCGTTCGGCAAGGCTCGCGACCACGCGGCCGAATGCCACCCGGAACTGGCCCAATGCCTCACCGATGAAACGTTCAGGCGCTCCCGCGACGCAACGTACATCCAGTTTGGCGACACGGGAATTCCCCTCAAAGACTGGTACAGGGCATGCATGCGCAATGCGCTCGAATCGGTGGAGATATTCGACCTCACACTGGCCGAACGCATGGGCGAGCTGTACGGGCTCTTTCGCAACACAACGCTGGAGGAATTCGAGGACGCGCTCGAAGTTATTCCAAAACTCGCCGACTCATACAAGCTCGGCCTGATTTCCAACGGCTCCAGCAAAATCCAAAAGCTCAGGATCGGCGAATTCTTCACATTCAGCGTTTTCGCCCGCGAGGTTGGCCATGAGAAGCCCTCGCCCGAGATATTCATGGCGGCGGCCGAGATCGCGGGCTGCAGCAACGGCGAGATCCTTTACGTCGGCGACGGCCAGCACACCGACATCCTCGGGGCGAAAAACGCCGGTATCGAAATGGTATGGATAAACCGAGCGCACACCGAACTGTTGCAGGGCATTCCGCAACCCGACCACGAGATACACGACCTGCGCCATATTTTCAAGGTTGCCGCGATTTAAGCACGGATAAGGGATTCGGAAGGAAGACAGATGAAATTCACGAAAATGCACGGACTCGGCAACGACTTCGTGGTCGTCGACGGCTTCTCTGAAAGAGTCCCCGATGCCGAGCAACTGACCGTAGAGATATGCGACCGCCGCACCGGCGTCGGCGCCGACGGCCTCATCGTCATAATGCCTTCGGATAAGGCGAACTTCAGGATGCACTACATCAACTCCGACGGCAGCCTTGCGGAGATGTGCGGCAACGGCATCCGGTGCCTGTCGAAGTACGTATACGAACACGGGCTCACACAGAGCACGGACTTCATCGTGGAAACGCTTGGCGGGCTGAACCGCCAGGCTCTGAAAGTCGAAGACGGGCGCGTGATTGAGATCAGCGTCGACATGGGCAGGCCAGGGCTCCTGCGCTCGGAGATCCCGATGCTCGGCGACGACGGCAAGGTCATCGATGAGCCGCTCGAAGTCGACGGGAAGCGGTACCGGATCACTGCGCTCTCGACCGGCAACCCGCACGCCGTCATGTTCGTAGACGACGTCGATGCCGCTCCTCTTGCGGAACTCGGCCCAAAGATCGAGCATCACCCGGCTTTCCCTAACCGGACCAATGTCGAGTTCGTCCAGGTGATCGACTGGGGCAACATACGCATGAGAATTTGGGAGCGCGGGTGCGGCGAGACGCTCGCCTCCGGAAGCGGCTCCTCGGCGTCCGCCGTCGCCTCCATCATGAACGGGTTCACCGACAGGAATGTAAGCGTACGCGTGCGCCTCGGAACGCTCAAAATCTCATGGCCCGAGGACGGCAGCATCACGATGACCGGCCCGGCGACGGAAGTGTTCATGGGAGAATGGCCTTCTTAAAGGCCGAAAAGACTATGCGCGTGGACTACGACACGATTTCGGCAAAGTACGACGGCTTCCGTGGCGTTAGCACGAAGCTTGCCCGGACCATCGCGACCGAGGCGGGACTGTTTCCGGGGGCGCGTGTCCTCGACATCGGCTGCGGAACCGGAAACGTCGAAGCGGCGCTCGCGGAAACAATCGACCTCAGGGTCGTGGGCCTCGACCTTTCCCTCGGCATGCTGACCGAGGCAAAGTCAAAAGTCTCACGCGGAAGCTGGGTACAGGCCGACTCTATCCGGCTTCCACTGCGAAAAGAAAGCTTCGACTGCGTGCTCATGCTGTATATGCTGCACCACCTGGTCGATTTTAGGCTTGCAATCGGGAACGCATACGACGTGCTCCGAGAAGGCCGGCTGGTGGTAGTGACCGCATCGCACAGACAGATCGACAATAATTTTTCGAGCCGCTTCTTTCCGGGCTACGCGTCGATCGACAAGGCGCGTTTTCCAAAAGTGAGCGCCATCGTGGAGTCGATGAAACAGGTGGGCTTTTCCGATATAACCAGCCGGACCATAACCGTGGCGAAGGTGACGCTCGATGACCGGTACATCGAAAAAGTCGAGAACAAACATGTCTCCACGTTTCATATCATGAAGAAGGAGGAGTTTCGGCGCGGGCTGGAACGGATGAAGGAGTTTATCCGCTCACACCCTGGCGCTCCGCCGATGGATCATGAGGGAACCCTGATTTCCGGTATAAAGGGCAAGCGACAGTAAGTACAAGCAGAAGTCTCGCGAACAGGTCGAAGGAGAAAAGCAAGTGAGCAAACGAATAAACGTGGCGGTCCTGATGGGAGGACGCACGGCCGAGCACGAGATCTCGGTCGGCTCCGGCAAGAAAGTCATCGAAAACCTTGACCTGTTGAAATACAACGTAAAGCCGGTCACAATTACGCGCGACGGCCTGTGGCTGATACCGAAAGGCTACCTGACCGAGGGCGCGCCCGTGGCCGAACTGCTTGAAAAGAACTTCGCGTGCGATCCCGCCGGAAATGAATTAGTGCCTGTTGAAATAGGAGACGCGCTGAGTCGGACGATGTCGGAAAAGGTAGACGTCGTTTTCATCGCCATGCACGGGCCTTATGGGGAGGACGGCACGATACAAGGCCTGCTGGAAGTGCTCGATCTGCCGTACACGGGCTCCGACGTCGAGGCCAGTGCGATATCGATGAACAAGATCAGATGCAAGCAGATATACAACCACTACGGGATTCCAACGCCTCGACACGAGATCATAGAGGAACTCGACTGGGAAAAGGGCCGAAAGTCCGAGACGGATCGTATCGAAAAAAGCATGGGATTCCCGTGCGTGGTGAAGCCGCCGAAGCTTGGCTCAAGCGTCGCGATAAAGATCGTGCCCGACCGTGAATCTCTCGCCCCCGCCATCGAAGACGCCTTGCGCTACGATAACAGCGTGATGGTCGAGGAATTCATTGCGGGTCGCGAGCTGACGAGCCCGGTGCTCGGCAACGGACCGTCGAAGGGGCCGACGGCTCTCCCCCTCGTGGAAATTGTCCCGAAAACGTCGACATACTTCGATTACGAGGCCAAATACACGCCCGGCGCGTCGGACGAGATCACGCCCGCACGCGTGGACGAAGAGATCACGAAAGAGGCCCAGCGGCTCGGCCTGCTGGCGCACAAGGCGCTCGGATGCGGCGGCCTTTCCAGAACCGACATGATCCTGAACGGCGAATCGCTCTTCGTGCTCGAGACCAACACTAGTCCCGGCCTGACGAATGTTTCCCTGTTCCCCAAGGCCGCGCAGGCGATGGGCATGAGCTTTTCCGAACTGCTGGATCACCTCGTCAGCGTCGCAATCGAAACTCACCGCTCGAAAAAGATATGCGTGGACCATTGAAGTGTGGAATTCAAAACCCGTCGTAGCAGTTTTCGGAAGCTCCCAGATCATTGACGGCGACGGCGCCTATGAGCAAGCCCGGCTGCTCGGGCGCCTGCTCGCGCGCGCAGGGTTCGTCGTCCTGAACGGCGGCTATGCGGGGGTCATGGAGGCCTCTGCCCGCGGCGCCTCCGAGATGGAAGGCGTATCGATCGGACTGACGCTTGAGGCGTTTGGCAAGAGAAGCGCAAACCCATTCCTCACGCGGGAGATATGCAGCGCGACGCTTTTCGAGCGGCTCGCGCATTTCGTGGAATTGGCCGAAGCCTTCGTCGCGTTCTCGGGCGGAGTTGGCACCCTGGCGGAGCTGGCCACGATATGGAACCTCATGCAGACACATCAAATCGGCTCCAGGCCGCTTATCCTCATCGGACGCCACTGGCCTGAATTAATCGAATATCTGCATCAAAACACGAAAATTCGAGACAAAGACCTCAAGTTTTTACATATGGTCCACACCCCCGAAGAAGCCATGGAGATTCTGAAAAACAGCATGGGACCATGAGAAGAGTAATCTCGGCCAGCAGGCGAATCGATATGGTCGCATGCTTTCCCGACGATCTGGTTCGCCTGCTCGATGAAAAATGCCCGCCGGAGCAGACGCATACAGTGGTGCTCTGGACCAAAAACGCGACGAACATCCTCGAACACGACGCGCTCAGCGAGGCGTGCCGGCGATACGCGCTGTACATCCATTTCACGATCACCGGAATGGGCGGGACGATGTTCGAGCCCAATGTGCCGCCGTGGCAGGAGATGACGGGCCTGCTGGGTCGGCTCGTCGAATACGCCGGCGATCCCGCCCGCATACGAATCCGGTTCGACCCGATCGTGCGCCTCCGCTCCGCCGATGGCGCGACGTTTTGCAACCTCGACCACTTCGAGCCCATCGCCGCCGAGGCCCATCGGCACGGTATCACCGATTTTTCGATTAGCTGGATGAACGCATACAAAAAAGTGGTGTCGCGACTGAAAAAGCATGAGGTCTCCGATGTCCCGGTGTCGCCAGACCAATGGAAGGGCGAACTGGATTGGATAACGCGCAAAGCGTCGCACTTCTCAATACGCCTGCATGGCTGCTGCGTGCCGGGAATGCCGGTCTCGCGCTGCATCGACGGCGATCTGCTCGGCAAGCTGCATCCCGAGAAGCTGCCGTGCTCGACAAAGAAAGCCAAGGGCCAGCGGGCGGCATGCGGATGCACCGAAAGCTTCGACATAGGATGGTACAATCCATGCCCGCACGGATGCCTCTACTGCTACGCCAACCCCGCACCCGCAACGGAGCCGGTCCATGACCATTGATCCCGCCGCGATGAAAAAGCTGCGAGAGATACTCGGCAGCGAGAACCTTTTCGATTCGCCGGAGAAGAGGATCGCCTATTCTTCAGACGCCTCGAAGTTGACCGGCGAGCTTCCCGACGCAATCGCAAGACCGGAGACCACCAGGCAGGTGTCGCAAATATTGAAGACGGCGAACTCGACCGGAATTCCCGTGTACGCGAGGGGGGCCGGCTCGGGCCTGACGGGCGGCGCTGTGCCGGTTCGCGGCGGCATAGTACTCGACTTCGAGCTGATGAACCGCATTCTCGAAATTGACGCCGACAACATGACGGCGCTCGTGCAGCCGGGGGTTATCACGGCCGACCTTCAGCGGCGCGCGCAGGAAGTCGGCCTGTTCTATCCTCCCGACCCCGCAAGCAGCGACTTTTGCACGATCGGCGGAAACGTCGCGGAGAACTCCGGAGGACTGCGCGGCGCGAAATACGGCTCGACGCGCGAATATGTCATGGCGCTCGAAGCCGTCCTCGCAAGCGGTGAGATCATCCGCGTCGGCTCGGGCGCGCCGAAAAGCGTCACCGGATACGACCTTGTGGGGCTCTTCGTTGGCTCGGAGGGCACGCTGTGTGTGTTCACGGAGATTCTGCTGCGACTGATCCCGCTGCCGGAATGCGTCGAGACCGTACTGGCGACTTTCCCGAACACCGAGAGCGCCGCCTCGACCGTTTGCTCGATATTCAAAGCGGGCGTTACGCCGAGGGCGGCCGAGCTTGTGGACGAGGGCGCGGTCGAGTCGGTCCGTCGCTACAAGGGCTCCGACGCGCTCCCGGAGAGCGGAGTTTTCTGCCTGTTCGAGGTCGACGGCCGGCGTTCCGTAACGCTTGATGAGGCCGCACGGATTATTGATATTTGCAAAGAGAGCGGCGCAACCGAGGCGCGTCGGGCCGCATCGGACGAGGAGCGCGAGCACTTCTGGTCGCTGAGGCGCGCGATTTCGCCGGCTCTTTACAAGCTCGGCCGCGTGAAGATCAATGAAGACATCTGCGTGCCGCGCACGCGCCTTGCGGAAATATTGGAGAAAACGCGGGAAATCGCCGAGCGGCACTCGCTGAGGATAGTGAATTTCGGCCACGCCGGCGACGGCAGCCTGCACGTAAACATAATTCTCGAACGTGAGGACGAGGCGCTGCGCAAGAAGGCCGAAGCCGCCGTCACCGAGATTTTCGAGGCGGTCATCTCGATGGGCGGCACACTTTCCGCCGAGCACGGCATCGGTCTGGCAAAGGCCAAGTTCCTCGGGATGGAGTTGGGCTCAAATGAGATGAAAGTGATGACGGCATTGAAAAAAACCCTCGACCCCAACGGAATCCTCAATCCCGGAAAGTTCATCGATGCATCCTCCCCCTGAGAATATCCCGCCGAACCCCGCCGCGATGGAAGAAATCGAGAAGTGTGCCCGCTGCGGGAAGTGCCGGTCGGTCTGTCCCGTGTTCGCCGAGCTAAAGGACGAAGCCTATGTCGCCAGGGGCCGGGTGAGATTGTTCGAGGCGCTCAGCCGGGGCGAGCTGCCGACCTCGCCCGAGCTGCACAAGATCATGTCGGCGTGCCTCATGTGCCAAAGGTGCACCGAGATATGTCCCAGTGGCGTCGAATTCATGCACGTGCTCAAGGCGGCGCGCGAGCGCCTCGCAAAGGAGATGGGGCTGCCTTTCGGCGCATCGTTCGTCTTTCGGCACATTCTCACAAGAAGAAGGCTTTTCGACATGGCGATAGCTGCCGCCGCGCTGTTCCAGCGAGTCATCCCAGGCAGGAGAAGGGGCAACCTGCGGCATCTTCCGCTGCTGTTTGCGGGCGGCAAGTGGCTGCCTCCAATCGCAAAAACATCGGCGTTGAGACGCCACGCAAAATCGGCTGTGGTGTCCGGTGGCGGCAAACGTGTCGCCATCTTCGTCGGCTGCCTCACGAATTATGTGTATCCGGAAATCATCGACATGACGGTCGATCTGCTGCAAAAGGCAGGAGTCGAGGCCGTTGTGCCGGCATCGCAGCTATGCTGCGGCACGCCCGCGCTGGCACTGGGAGACATCGACGCCGCGAAAGAGCTTGCGCGGCGAAACAAGGAGGCGCTCGAATCGGCGGGTTGCGATTTCATAATAACGGCATGCGCTTCGTGCGGGCGGACGCTCAAGAGCGAGTATCCCGACCTGCTCGGTGTGGAAGGGCAGGCGCTCGGCGTTCCGGTGCTGGACGTCTGCGAGTTCCTTATCAAGCACACCGGCATTAATTTTGAGCCACTTGAGAACAAGGTCACATACCACGATCCCTGCCATCTACGGTGGGGGCAAGGGATTGAAGACGAGCCGCGAAAGCTATTGAAAGGGTCATGCCGTTTCGAGGAGATTCCCGGCGAGATGTACTGCTGCGGGCAGGCGGGCACGTTCCACGTGTTCTATCCGGAGGTCGCACAGATGATAGGCCACCGAAAGATCGAATCCATCTCCGGCTCCGACGCCCGCGAGATCGCCACCGGTTGTCCCGGCTGCATCCTGCAGCTCAATGACCTGATGGCAGAGGCGGGACTTGATAAGTGGGCGCTGCACACCGTCGAAATTCTGGCGCGAGCGGCGAGCGCCGCACGATAGCTGGCACAGGCAAAGTCTCACCAATGGGCACAACTCTTACCCATGTCATGTCACTTGACAGCGCCGTGCCCCTACGGAAAATCTGCGCAGGTCCGCTTCGATCCACGACGTGTAGGGCCGAATTCAGTCGGCCACCTTTTTATCGCGAAAATCCACGCAATTCACGGATGAAAGAAAAACTCCCCCGGCAACGTCTGGTATCCGGGGGAGCTTTATCGTTTTGGGAATGCTATTCCTTATGCGTCGGTCTTTAATCCGCTCAATCCAGCGGCCGCTTCTGGCCGGCGGCCTCGTTTTCGACCGCGACTTTCTTGTGAAGCTCGCGCGGGGTTGCATAGATCGGCTCGCGTTCGAGTCGTTCGAGCCGGAGCGCCTCGCTCGGGCAAGTCACGGTGCAGACGCCGCAGCCCATGCATTTTTCCTCATCGATCCGGGCCTTGTCGTCGCCTTCATCCAATGAGATCGCATTGAACATGCAGCGGTCGAGGCAAGTGCCGCATGCGACGCACTCGTCGCTCACCCTGGCGACGAAGTCGGACCTTGCGAACGCCGACGGGTTGTCCCACTTGATAAGCCCGCGCGTAGTGGAACAGCAGCATCCACAGCAAAGGCAGACGACGCCGTCTTTCATTTCCTCGGCGTTGTCGGTCATCAGCACCAGTCCGAGTTCGCGCATCTCCTCAAGGTATTTCTTGGCTTCCTTGCGGGATACTTGTTTCCCCGTGCCCCTCCCGACCATCAGCATGGCCGGCATGCCGAGGAACAGGCACGATGCCACCGGGAACTTGTCTTTGCACTCGCGGATCCCCATCTTGTCGGTCCTGTTGCGGCACGGGCACGGCGAGAGCGTATAGGCCCCCATGTTGGCCTGGTCGAGGAAAGTGTCGATCTCCTCATGCGAGAGCACCTGTTGCCCCGCCGATATCGACTGGTC
>CBFDAY010000010.1:0-18594 GCA_965602895.1 uncultured bacterium | reverse complement strand
CGAATTCGCTTTCCCGGCAGCCGGCTTCATCGGCAAGCCGGCCCTCGCATCTCACAAACGTCCAAAGACAGCGTAAATCAATTAATTGTTACAAGTGTCCGACTCGTTGACCGGAGACATCTTGTCCCATTATTAACATAAGTCGTTATGCCGGCAGGTTTAAGCATGTGTTGAGCTTATTGAGAAAAAGCTTGACAGGGTGGAGTCCATGTGGTAGAATATGGTTGCTTATGGTAACATAGTGGCGATTTATGGGGATTTGTCTCCGTGCTTCTATTCTCCGGAAACTACAATTACTCGCTCGATGAAAAGAATCGGCTCGTCATTCCGGTCAAATTCCGCGAGATCCTGGGCGCGGAAAGTGTCGATAAATTGTATGTCGTCAAAGGCGATACCCACCTCTATGTCTTCCCGTTTCCCGTCTTCCTCGAACTCTACGAAAACCTGAAATCCTGGGATTTCACCAAAGAGACCAACCAGAATTACGTGCGCCTCCTTTTCTCAGACGCCTTCGACGTCGTTCCCGACAAGCAAGGGCGCATCGGGTTGCGCAAGGAAATATGCGAAGAAGTCGGCATTGACCGCGAGGTAACCATCATAGGCGTCCTTAATCGCATGGAAATATGGTCGCCCGACAAGTGGAAAGAGTTCAGGGAAAAATCCACTCTGCAAGGATTCTCTGCGAATATTGATGCTCATTCGCAAAAATAATACCACATCTTGGGGTGCATCGTCAAGGGAGGGCAACAAAAAGTGGGACTCGAATTTGAGAAGGTGGACCACAACAACGTATCTGTGCTGAAAATCTCGGGCGATCTGGATACTTCTACCTCCAAGCTCCTCAAAGAGGTCCTCACAGAACTCATCGAGGAGCGCCACTACAATATCGTGGTGGACATGAAAAAGGTCGTCCAGATCAACTACATGGGAGTCGGCACCCTCCTGGAGCGCCTCAGGCAGGTGCGAAAACAAAGCGGCGACCTCAAGCTCGCCAGGCTCAACAGGATCACCCGCAAAGCCCTGAGCATGGTGGGCGCCTCCAAGGTCTTTGAGACCTACGACACCGAAGAAGGCGCGATAGCGAGCTTCTCCGGCAACAACCAAGACACAGAAACCGTTGGCGCTTAAAGGCGACAACGCGGCGGATGAATCGGTTCATCTGTCGGTCCTGGCCGAAGAAGCGGTCGAGCTGCTGGCATGTTCGCCGGGCAAGGTGGTCGTCGATGCCACCATAGGCGGCGGCGGACATGCCGAATTGATTCTCAAGCGGATAGGCCGAACAGGCAGGCTGATCGGACTCGACTGGGACCACACGGCGATCGAGCGCGCGCGGCGGCGCCTCGGTTCCAGAGAAAATCTAATCCTGATCCGGGAAAACTTTCGGGATCTTGCTCAGACATTGGAGCAGTTGGGCCCGACCGAAATAGATGCGGTGCTGCTCGATCTCGGCCTCTCCTCTTTTCATCTGGAAGAGGCGGCGCGCGGCTTCAGCTTTAAAGCCGAGGCCCCTCTCGACATGCGGATGGATACGCGGCTCGAGGTCACGGCGGCGGATATAGTCAACACATACTCGGAGAAAAGGATCGCAGACATTCTCAAGAAGTTCGGGGAAGAGCCAAGCGCCCGGAGGATTGCGAGAACGATGGTCAGGCAGCGTTCGGAAAGAAAGATTCGGACGACGACCGAACTGGCCGAAATCGTGCGCAAATGCGCGGCGAAGCCCGGGCGCCGCGCAAGGATAGATCCCGCCACAAGGACGTTCCAGGCGCTCCGCATCGAGGTAAACTCGGAGCTGGAAAATCTCAAAAGGGTTCTCGACGACAGCATATCTCTCCTTAAGCCCAAAGGCCGCATCTGTGTAATATCATTCCATTCGCTGGAAGACAGGATCGTCAAAAGGGCCTTTGTCCGATTCGCCCGCGGGTGTGTGTGTCCGCCCGAACTGCCGCAGTGCGTGTGTGGGAAGAAACCCGCGCTCAAGATATTGACTCCCAAACCCATAAGACCCTCAGACGAGGACATCGCCGCCAACCCCCGGAGCCGAAGCGCGCGTCTCAGGGCGGCCGAAAAAATGACGGCGGAGGCCGTGGCGTGAAGAAAAGCGCGAAACAACAAAATCGGAAAAAGAAAAGACGCTCCCGCAGCGCGGCGCGGCGCAGCATCAAGGACATGCTGCGTTTTCTCCCCATAGCCGCGCCGCTGATCATGACCGCGTTCATATACATGTGGCAACACACCCGCGCCAACATCGTCGGCGCGCCCGTGGAGAAACTGCGCGACCGGAAAATGGCGCTGATAAAACAGAACGATTCCATCCGCGTGCAGATCGAAAAATTGCAGGCTCCCGGACGCATCGAATCGATCGCCCAAAAGAAGTTGGGAATGATAGCGCCGCAGGAATACAGGCTGATCGCTCTGGATGAGCCAATGCGACCGCCCGGCGTCGATCTTGAAAGAAACGCCGTCGCCGATGCGGAGATGCAGACGAGTCGAGAACCGGAAAGACGGTTTGGCTTCCTGAAGCCCGGCTTTCTGAAAAAGAAAAGAGAGCCCGGAAGCGCCCCGGAAAAGACGGCATCGACCCAAACAGGACGGCAGTCAGGCTGAATGGGCGCCCGCGAGTTCCTTTACTTACCTGAAATCGCGGCATCGGAAAACCTGAAAAATGCGCGAAGACCTTGCGTTCAAGCCTCCCGGCTCGGTCATGGCGGGCGAAAAACTGGAGAACCCGGGCAGGCTCCGGGCCAAGCTGTGCCTGTGTCTGCTGCTCGCCGGCTTTGCGGCCGTGGCCGCCAAACTCGTGACGATCCAAGTGTTCGAGCACGAGTTCTGGGTGAATTACGTCGACGACCAGCGAAAGAGCGCCATCACAATCCTTCCCAAACGCGGAACGATTTACAACCGCAACAAAAAGACTCCCCTGGCCACGTCGGTACTGCAGGAAGTTCTTTGCGTGGCCCCACAGCGCGTGACCGACGTCGATAAACTCGCCGGGACCCTCGCCGCCTATGCGAAGATGCCCGCCGGAAGAATCGCAGACAAGATTCGAAACTCGCACCTTTATCTCGTATACCTGCGACGCGGCCTCGATATGAAGACAAGGGAGAAAATCAGCGCCATGAAACTCCCGGGCGTAGAGTTCCGCAGCGAGAACGCTCGCTGCTATCCCAAGGGCTCGTTGGCCGCCAACATCATTGGATTTTCAAACATCGAAAACCGGGGACTGGAAGGGATCGAGTATAAATTCGACTTCCTGCTTGCAGGGGAGAGCGGCAGGCAGATCGTGATCAAAGACAATTCGAGGCGTGAGATCGTCGCCCTTACGCATACAATCAAGGAGGCGCGCGACGGTCAGCATGTCGTCTTGACAATTGATGAATATATCCAGTATGTTACGGAAAAGGCGCTCGACAAGATCGTGGCCGAGTTTTCGCCCGAGAGCGCCACGGCGGTAGTACTCGATCCAAAAAGCGGCCAGGTGCTGGCGATGGCCGGCAGGCCGTCCTTCGATCCCAACAAACCATCCACTTTTCACGCCGAGAAACTCCGAAACCGCGCTGTCATCGATGCATTCGAGCCGGGTTCCGCTTTCAAGCCCTTAGCCGCCGCCGCGGCGCTTGAGCGTAATGCGATCACCCCCGGAGATCGCGTATTCTGCGAGTATGGCGCGATGCGGTATCACGGGCATACCTTTAACGACGTCCACCCGCTTGGCGAGATAACGTTCGCCGAAGTGATGGCCCAGTCCAGCAACATCGGGATGATCAAGGTCGTCAGCATGCTGACTCCTGAGACGCTCTACCGGTACATCAAAGGATTCGGCTTCGGCAGGGCCACGGGCATCGACCTGCCGGGAGAATCCGCCGGCATCGTTCATCCGCCCTCGAAATGGTCGGGCCTCTCGATGGGTTCGCTGCCCATCGGACAGGAAATAAGCGTTACCGCCTTGCAGCTCGCCGTCGCGTTTTCGGCGATCGCCAATAACGGGCGCATGATGAAACCCTATGTGGTCCAGGAAATCCTCGACCCCGACAAAAAAAGTGTCGGGCAAAACCGCCCGAGGTTCGTTCGCCAGGCGATAAGGCCCGAGACCGCGAAAACGCTTACCGAAATGCTTGAGGGCGTGGTTACCCACGGCACGGGGACCGCCGCCCGGATCGAGGGATACAGGGTCGCCGGAAAAACGGGGACCGCGCAAAAGGCCGACCCGGTGAAGGGGGGCTATTACCGCGATAAGTACGTTGCCGTGTTCGCCGGATTTGTGCCCGCCGACGATCCCGTCGCCTGCATCGTGGTAGTGGCGGATTCGCCCCGGGGGAAGCATTACGGAGGTGACGTAGCGGCGCCTGCCTTCGCGGAAATCGCCAAGGGAATACTGAATTATCTGGAAATTCCTCCGACCGAGCCCGAGGAGCTGAAGCCGCGCCGTCCGGACCGCTCGACCCGGCCCGCTCCGGCGCCCGGCCGGATACCCGGCAACGGAAATCTTATGATCGCGAACGACAAGGGCCTCTTCCCGATGCCCGATCTCAGGGGCATGACCATGAAGGCCGTTGCCGATTCAGTACTGGCCCGATTTGTTAGCCTGGAGTTCGAGGGCTCGGGCGTTGCGTTCCGTCAGAACCCTGCGCCCGGCGCCGGGATCGAGGCGGGTCAGCGAGTTCGAATTGCATTCAAGAGGATGGATATAGAGTGAGACTTTTGACACTGGCGGAGGCGCTCAAAGAAAAGTCAGTTGACGGAAACGCCGACGTGGAGATCACCGGTGTTTCGACCGACTCCAGGCTGGTTCGGCCCGGCAATCTCTTCGTCGCGGTCACCGGCAACTCCGCCGACGGCCATCGATTCATGGGAGACGCGCTCGAGCGAGGGGCCGTCGCGCTGGCGGGCGAAACCGCTCCTCCCCGCGCGGGCGAGAAGGCGTATATCACGATTCCGAACAGCCGCGTCGCGGCCGCATTTTTGGCCGAGGCCTTTCATGGATATCCCTCGCGAAAGCTCGATGTCATCGGGATCACCGGCACAAACGGCAAAAGTTCCACGTTATACCTCATACGCTCGATTCTCGACGCGGCGGGCCTGCCCTCTTCGGCCGTCGGAACGATATCCTATTCCATAGCGGACACGACAATGCCGGCCGTCAACACGACGCCGGGCCCGGTCGAATTAAGCGCGGCCCTCAGGCAGGCCGTCGACGCCGGACACAAGCATTTCGTGATGGAGGTCTCCTCCCACGCGCTCCACCAGTCCCGGGTCGATGCGATCAGGTTCAAAGTCGCGGTCTTTACGAACCTGTCGCTCGATCATCTCGACTATCACAAGTCTATCGACGAGTATTTTGATGCCAAGAGACGCCTGTTCGAGCTTCTTCCGGGCGCTGCAGAGGGTGCGACCGCCGTCATCTGCGCCGACGACGACCGGAGCGAAGAGATCGCGGCCGCGACCACGGCCGATAAGATCATGTTCGGCTTATCGGAGCCGGCGGACATCAGGGCCGCCAACATCAGGACCGGCGTTTCTCAGACGTTGTTCGACGTCTCAACTCCGGAAGGCGAATTTTCGGCCACATTGAAGCTGCTCGGGCGACACAGCGCGTACAACGCAATGGCCGCCACGGGCGCCTGTCTCGCCCTGGGCATAGACATTTCGACCATCAAAAAGGGGCTGGAATCGCTCGTTATCGTGCCCGGCCGCTTCGAGCGCATACGCGAGGGACAGAAACTCGAGGTCATAATCGACTACGCGCACACTCCCGAGGCTCTCAAATCGCTGCTTGAGTCCGCGCGCTCCATCTGCAAAGGTAAGTTGATCCTCGTTTTCGGGGCCGGCGGCGACCGCGACAGGAGCAAGAGGCCGCAGATGGGCTCACTGGCGGCAAACCTCGCCGATTTTACCGTCGTGACATCCGACAATCCGCGTTCCGAGGACCCGTACAGGATTGTGCTCGATATAGAGATAGGATTCCAGAGAATGGGAAAAGAGCGCGGCCAGCATTATCTGGTCATCGTCGACCGCCGCGAAGCGATCGAGGAAGCGCTCAACACCGCCGAAGTCGGCGACATAGTCATAATAGCGGGTAAAGGCCACGAGACCTACCAGGTTTTCAAGGATAGGACGATAGAGTTTGACGACAGGGCCGTCGTCCGCGATTGGCTGCAGACCATGTCGAAGACCGAGAGATAGAGGGTGGAAAACCTGACGACAGCCGAATTGGCCGATCTGTGCGGGGGCGCGCTTCTTAAGGGCGATCCTCGCAGAACGACGCCGGGCATCTCCATCGACAGCAGGACGATCGCCAGGGACCAGATTTTCCTTGCGCTCGAAGGACACAAGTTCAACGGCCACGATTTCGCGGAGGCAGCCCTCGAAAGGGGCGCCGGGGGCGTCATCGGCCGCCGCCGCAAGATCGCCGGCATGGCCGAGAAACCTGCCGCACGGTCCGCCTGCCTCATCGAAGTCGACGAGCCTCTTTCCGCGCTCCACCGGCTCGCCCGAGAGTATCGCGCCAGGTTCGATATTCCGCTCGTAGCCGTCGCGGGAAGCTGCGGTAAGACGACGACAAAGGATATGCTGGCCGCCATCCTCGGTCAGAAAATGAAAGTAGTCGCCACGGAGGGCAATCTCAATAACCTGATAGGCGCTCCGCTGACGCTCCTGAACATCGGGCCCGATACCGAGGCCGCAGTCCTGGAGATCGCCTCGAACACTCCCGGCGAGATCGAGCAGCTGGCCCGGATCCTGAGCCCGACGGCCGGAATAATCACCAACATCGGCCCCGTGCATCTCGAGGGATTCGGCGCCATCGAGGGCGTGTTCAAGGAAAAAAGCCGCCTCGTCCCCCATGTTCGGTCCGGCGGGTTTGTGGCCGTATTTGAGGATGACGTTCCCCCCGAGCGCATTCGCCCGATGTTCACCGGGAAAATAGTCACCTTCGGGCTGCGGGAATCGGCCGACTACCGCGCCGACGACATTCGGCACGACATCAATGCAGGGGCCGAGTTCCTGCTCAACGGCGCTCAATCGCTTCGAATACCGATCGTAGGAGCGCACAACGTGCTCAACGCCCTGGCCGCGATCGCCGCGGCAACCGAGTTTGGCGTCGATATGGACACGATCCGCGCCGGCCTGGAGAAGTTCTCTGCATCGGCAATGCGCATGGAAGTGCGCGGCTGCCGCGGCGCCACCATCGTCAACGACGCTTACAACGCGAATCCGCGCGCCATGCGCGAATCGATTTCGACCATTGTCGGCATGCCGGCCGAAAGAAAGATTCTCGCGCTCGGAGACATGCTCGAACTCGGCGACCTCTCCCCCATGGCGCATCGCTCGCTGGGACAATTCATCGGGAGGACGGGGATCGACCTTCTCTACGTGTGCGGAGAGTTATCCGGCGAAATCGCGGAAGGCGCGATGGAGGCCGGCATGCAGGCCGAGCGCGTTTTCCGCTGCGCCGACCCCGGCGAAATCGCCCTCTCACTCAAGTATATCCTGCGAGAAGGAGACCTGCTGCTTGTGAAAGGGTCCAGGGGTATGCAAATGGAACGCGTCGTTCAAATGCTCTCGGAAGATAACTAGATGCTGTATCTGCTGCTAAAAGAATTAATACCGTCGGTCTCGGCTTTCAACCTGTTTACTTATATAACTTTCAGGGCGGCGCTGGCGGCCTCGACCTCGCTCGGGTTGAGCGTCTTGCTGGGCCCATGGATGATAAGAAAGTTGACGGCCCTTAAGGTCGGACAAACAATCCGCAAAGAACACGTGGACGAGCTGCACAGGATCCACCAGGTCAAAGAGGGCACTCCCACCATGGGCGGCGTCCTCATCCTGACCTCCGTGACGGTCGCAACGCTCCTGTGGGCGGACATGTTCAACAGGCTTGTGATCATTGCGCTTGTCTGTATGTTATGGCTGGGATTAGTCGGTTTCCTGGACGACTTCATCAAAATGAGAAACAAGCGTTCGTTGGGGCTTACCGCCAAGGCGAAGTTCACGGGCCAGATACTGCTGGGACTGGCGCTCGGTATATACCTCTACTACAATCCGACAAACATCGAATTCGGCGCAAAGCTCGAACTGCTTTTCCTTAAGGACACAATCGTATCGCTCGGGTGGCTCTATGTGCCGTTCGTGATTCTCGTAATAGTCGGTACCTCCAATGCCGTGAACCTTACCGACGGACTCGACGGGCTGGCCATCGGGTCGGTAATCATCGCGGTGCTGGCATACACAGTCATGGCCTACCTCGTGGGCCGAACCGATTTCGCCAGTTACCTGTTTGTGACCTATGTCGCCGGAGCGGGCGAACTCACGATATTCTGCGCGGCGGTCGCCGGGGCGGGACTGGGATTCCTCTGGTACAATGCGCACCCCGCCGAGATCTTCATGGGCGACACCGGCGCGCTCGCGCTGGGGGGCGCGCTCGGCACGGTTGCGATACTCATAAAGCAGGAGCTGCTGCTCCTGATTGTCGGGGGCCTGTTTGTCGTGGAGGCCATGTCGGTCATCATCCAGGTGCTCTCTTACAAGCTGCGGGGGGGCAAGAGAGTGTTCAAAATGGCGCCGCTCCATCATCACTTCGAGCTCTCCGGCTGGTCGGAGACCAAAGTCACGATCAGGTTCTGGATCATAGCGGCGATTTTCGCCCTGCTCAGTCTCAGCACGCTCAAGGTCAGATAAAAATGGACTCATTCTCCGGAAAAAATATAACGGTCGTGGGAATGGGGCTCAGCGGCCTGGCGGCCGCCGAGCTGCTGTGCAAGCACGGCGCGCGCGTGGCGATAACGGATGACAGGGCCGAGCGGGAACTGAGCGAAGCCATGAAAACGCTGGAGGGAAGAGACATTGGATACTATCTGGGAGGCATCGACTCCGAATTGCTTCTCAGATCCGACCTCGTTGTCATCAGCCCCGGCGTGCCTACTAGACTGTCTCCTATCGACCTGGCGCGAAAGGCGGGCGTGGAAATCATCAGCGAGATCGAGCTGGCCCATTCGTTCTGCGAAGAGCCGATCATCGCCATTACCGGCACGAACGGAAAGACTACGACGGCGACCCTGGCCCATCGCATGGCCGAGCAGGCGGGCCTGAAGGCCGCCCTGGCCGGGAACATCGAAATACCGTTTTCGCGCGTTATCGGCGAAAACGCCTTCGACCTCGTCGTCCTCGAGGTCAGCAGCTTCCAGCTTGAAAATATCAAGGACTTCAGGCCGATGGTCGGCGCGGTCCTGAACGTGTCTCCCGATCACCTCGACCGGTATCGCGGAATGGAGGAGTACTGCGCCGCCAAGGCGCGCCTGTTTGAAAACCAGTTGGAAGGCGACTACGCGGTGCTCAATCGGGACGATCGCGCAACGGCCGCAATGCAGAACGCGGCGGATTCGAGCGTGCTGTGGTTCAGCGCCATCGGAGAAGTCGAGCAGGGCGCCTTCGTGCGCGGCGGAACCCTCCTGGCGAGGTTTGAAGGGGCCGAGACCGAGATTATGGGCGTTGAAGACATACCGCTTCTCGGCTGGCACAATGTCGAGAACGTGCTGGCGGCCGTGGCCGCAACATTGCCCATGGAGCTTCCGGCGGACTGCTACAGGCCGGCGGTCGCGCGTTTTCGGGGAGCCGAGCACAGGCTCGAGAAGGTGAGAGAGATAGGCGGGGTCCTGTACGTAAACGATTCCAAAGCGACAAACATCGGCGCGCTCGAACGGGCGCTCGCCAGCTTTGACAGGCCGATCATCCTTATTGCAGGCGGACGGGGGAAAAAGGGCGGCTACAGGGAACTCCGGCCCCTCGTGGAAATGAAAGTGAAAGCCATGATTACCATCGGCGAGGACGGCCCGCTGCTCGAGGACGCCCTCGGCGATATCGTTCCCGCCCGGAGCGCCGACACCTTGCCCGAAGCCGTAAGAGACGCCGCTTCGATTGCCAGGCCGGGCGACTGCGTTCTTCTTGCGCCGGCCTGCGCGAGCTTCGATATGTTCACCAGTTACGCGCACAGGGGAAAGACATTCAAGGAGGCCGTCGAAAACCTATGATGCGCAACCGAGAATTCGGCATACTCATCGCGATCACATTCGCGCTCCTTTTCTTCGGACTCATCATGGCATACAGCGCAAGCGCGCCGGTCGGCCAGAGGAACATGGATGATGACTATTATTATTTCAAGCGAATGCTCGCCTTCGTGATGATGGGCTTGGCGGTGATGTATGTCACGGCCATCGTGCGGTACGAGATGTGGACGAGGCATTGGATGATTTTCTATGGGATATCGGTGTTGGCGCTGCTCTTGCCTTTCTCCCCATTGGGCGTCGACGCTAACGGGGTCTGGCGAAGTTTCCGCCTCGGATCCTTTACCGTACAGCCCTCGGAGTTCGCGCGCCTGGCGGTCGTCTTCTTTCTCGCCAGCTTCTGCTCGAGGAGGGCCGAGAAACTCAAGTATCTGAAGAAAGGCTTTATACCGGCGATGGCGGGCGTCTGCCTGATCTGCGCGCTCATTCTCGCGGGCCGCGACCTCGGCATCCCGGTCACAATCGGCCTGACCGCGCTCGTTCTGCTGTTCATCGCCGGGGCGAACCTCTCACACATTGCGGCGACGATGGGGGCCGCGGTCGCCTCGTTTTTCCTGCTTGTGCTCGTGGAGCCGTACCGGGTGAGACGCTTGACGATATTCCTTGATCCCTGGAAAGACCCGCAGAACGGCGGATGGCAGATTATCCAATCGCTTGCGGCCCTCGGCAGCGGGGGTGTCTTCGGGGCCGGTCCCGGACGGGGGCTCCAGAAATACCTGTATCTGCCGGCGGCGCACACAGATTTCGTGTTTTCCATAATCGGAGAGGAAATGGGGCTCGTCGGCGTCCTGGTCGTCAATCTTGCGTTCGTGTCGCTGGCGGCGGTCGGATTGAGGATCGCACTGAAGGCCGACAGCCGCGAGGCCTCGTTTCTTGCGCTCGGGATCAGTTTCATGATCTCCACAACTGCGCTCATAAATATGGCCGTGGCAGCCGACATGCTGCCGACCAAGGGTATCACGCTGCCGCTGGTGAGCTACGGGGGCAGTTCGCTTCTGGCCAACATGGCGGCAATCGGGATATTGATGAATATAGCGAGGTCTTCAGCCAAGTCGGAGCTTGTGCAGTCCATCCCCGCGATGGACGCCGCGTAGCCGGCGAAAAACGGGAATATCTATGAGAGTCGCACTTGCAGGAGGCGGAACGGGCGGACACGTTTTCCCCGCTGTCGCCATAGCCGAAGAACTCAGGAGGCGGGACCCGGATCTCCAGCTCATGTATCTCGGCAGACGCGGCTCGGTGGAAGAACGGGTCGCCGCGGAGATGATGATCCCGTTCCGCTCGATATTCGTCGAGGGAATGGCCGGCAAAAGCGCGCCCAGAAAGGCATATTCGCTCTTCAGCGCCGGTGTCGGGCTGCTTCAATCGTTGGCGATATTGGCACGCTTCCGCCCGCAGGCGATCATCGGCACCGGCGGATACGTCAGCCTGCCGCCCGTGCTGGCCGCGAACTTCCTGAAGATCCCGACCCTCATACACGAGCAGAACTGCGTGCCCGGCAAGGCGAACCTTTCATGCGCCCGCTTTGCCGACGCGGTGATCGTGAACTTCGAAAGATGCGGCCGCTTTTTCGGCGCGAAACCTGTTCACGTGGCCGGCAGCCCTATTCGCTCCGGGTTCCTGCCCGAGCGGCTCGAAGCCGCGGACCCGGCTGAATCGAGGCGCAATCTCGGGCTGGGCCCCAACAAGTTCACGATATTCCTTCTCGGCGGCAGCCTCGGGGCGCATTCGATCAATGTCGCGATGATGGAGGCGCTGCCGCATCTCGATCCGCAGCGGTTCCAGCTCGTGTGCATGACGGGAAAAGAAGACTATCGGCGCGTCCGCGACGCCTGCGAGCGGGCGGGGGTTACGGCCGCCGTCTTCCATTTCATAGAAGACATGATTACCGCTTATACCGCGGCCGACCTGGTGCTCTCGCGGGCCGGGGCGAGCACGCTGGCCGAACTCTGCGCAGTCGGCCTGCCGGCGATATTGGTGCCGTATCCGCATTCGGTCGATCGACACCAGGAACTCAACGCGCGCGAGCTGGTCGAAGCCGGGGCCGCCGAAATAATAATGAACGGCGATCTGAGGGGAGAAATGTTGGCGGAAAAGATTGCCGCGCTTTCGGCCGATAAATCGTCGCTCGACCGCATGCGCGCCCGGAGCAAGGAATTCGGAAAACCCGACGCCGCCGAGAGGATCGTGAATATCCTCTTTGAACTTGTTTTCTAAGTAGCGTTGTCGAGAGCGGAGAGAGCAGTTGATAAGTCGAATCAAGAAAGTCCATTTCGTGGGAATCGGCGGCATCGGCATGAGCGGGCTCGCCGAGATCCTGCTCAACCTCGGCTACGAGGTGTCGGGCTCCGACCTCAATCCCAGCTCGATCACCGAGCGGCTCGAAAGCCTCGGCGCCGTATTCCACGAAAACCATTCGGCCGAAAACGTCGAGGGCGCGGGCATCGTCGTCTATTCCGCGGCCGTGAGCCGAGACAATCCCGAGCTGGCCGCCGCGAGGGAGGCCAATATACCGGCTATTCCGCGCAGTGAGATGCTGGCGGACCTTATGCGTCTCAAGCCGAACGCGATTGCCGTAGCCGGCACGCACGGAAAGACCACTACGACTTCCATGATCGCGCCGATTCTCGAAAAGGCCGACATAGAATCGACCGCAATAATCGGGGGCATCCTGAATCGCAACGGCAGCAACGTCTCGTGGGGAACCGGCGACATCCTCGTGGCCGAGGCGGACGAGCACGACGGCTCATTCCTCAAGCTTTTTCCCACCATCACCGTCGTGACGAGCATAGACGCCGAGCATCTCGAATATTACGGCACCATTGATGAAATAAAGCGGGCGTTTCTCGATTTCGTCAACCGGATCCCGTTCTACGGCTTCTCGGTCGTGAACGCGGACGACGCCAATATTCGCAGTATTCTGCCGCATATAAAATCGAACCATATCACATATGCGATAAATCATTCCGCCGACCTTCAGGCGGCCGACGTCCGCACCGAACCATCGGTATTGCAGAGCGGCAAGTTCAGCGTCGAGCGGATGGAGACGTCGTTTTTGGTGAGCAACCATTCCACGCAGATTGGTTCCCTGGGAGATCTGGGTCGCGCGAAGGTCAGGGCGGTGGGAAAGCACAACGTCCTCAACGCGCTGGCCGCCATCGGGATCGGTCTCGGGCTGGGCATGGATTTTGACCGGATCCGCGAGGGTCTCCTTATTTATGACGGAGTCGAGCGCAGGCTCCAGGTAAAGGCGAACGACGGAGGCATCCTCGTCGTCGAGGACTACGCGCATCACCCGACCGAGATCGTTGCGACGCTCGATGCCGCTTCGCACTTTCGGGCCGAGCGTGTGCTGGCGATATTCCAGCCGCACCTTTACAGCAGGACCAAGTTTTTCACCAATGAATTCGCTCAGGCGCTCTTGCCGACAACCAAGCTGCTGGTCACGGAAATATACAAGGCAAGGGAAGAACCGATGCCGGGGGTCAGCGGCCTGAACATCGTCAAGGAGGCCCGCGGGCTCGGACATCCCGATGCGGAATTCGTTGAGGACAAATGGGACGTGCCCGAGGTCGTCGAGGCCGACCTACGAGAGGGAGACCTCGTGCTCGTGCTCGGAGCGGGCGACATATGGAGGGTGGCCGACGAAATCGCCGGCAGGGTCAAGCGAAGGGCCGCTTCGCAGGCCGGGAGCGAAGCCGGATGAGCGCGAGCGCCCTCGGGGCGGAAGCCGGGAAAATGAGCGCTGCATTTGCGGAGAATATTCGCGAGCGAATTCGCGGAGAGGTAATAGAAGGGGAGCCCATGGCCAGGCATACCTCCTTCGGGATAGGCGGCCCCGCCGACATATGGGCGGCCCCGCAAACGCGCGACGACCTTATCGCGCTGCTCGACGTGTGCGAGGCGGAGGGCTTTCCATACATGATAATCGGACGCGGCACGAACCTCCTCGTGCGCGACGGCGGTATTAAGGCAGTCGTCATCAGCCTGGACAAGGCCTGTACGGAAATGGTTGTCGAAACGACGGGCATAACGGCCGGAGCGGCCGTTTCGCTGAACGCTCTCGCCGGGACCGCCGCCAAAAATGGATTGGGCGGATTGGAATTCTGCGCGGGCATTCCCGGCACGGTCGGCGGCGGGCTGGCGACCAACGCGGGCGCGTGGGGCCGCAGCATGTGCGACGCGCTCAAACGCGCGCTCGTCTACGATCCGAAAACGCGCGAGATCCGCGATGTCGGCGGGCGCGAGATCGACTTCGGCTACAGGAAGAGCAACCTCGCTGCGTTTGGCGTGACGCTCGAGGCCGAGTTCGACCTGGAGCCCGCCGATCCTCAGGCCGTTTCCAGGCGGATGAAAGAGTACCTGGGCCGGAGGAGCGACAGCCAGCCGGTCGGTTCCAAGAGTTCGGGGTGCGTCTTCAAGAATCCGCCGGGCGGTTATGCGGGCGCGCTGATAGACGCGCTCGGCTTCAAGGGATACATGCGCGGGGGCGCAATGGTGTCGGACGTGCACGCCAATTTCATACTCAACACCGGCGCCGCCACCGCGGCGGATGTTCTCTCCGTTATCGCCGAAATCAAGGAACGCGCTCACAGCGCCACGGGCATTGAACTCGAAGAAGAAATAGAGGTGGTGGGGCAGGATTGAACGCCCTGATAAAAACCGCAAGAGATAAATGGAATCCGCTCGCCGCGTGGGCCGGCTTGCGCAGCCTGCTGCAGAGGGGAGACCCGAGGCGCATTTTCGTCGGCAGGCTCTCCCGCGACAACACGCGGGTTATCCAGACCGCCCGCAGCGCCCCGCAGCGCCGCCAGAAGGTAAGTCGCCGGAAGCGGGTGCTGGTGGCGCGCAAGAAAAAAGTGGCGAGGGCCGGCGGCGTAGTCGCGAGGTTCGTTCTGTTTGGCGCGGCCGTGTCTTTTCTGGCCGTGGACGTCCACGGATACATGTTCTCATCGCCGAGGTTTGTCATAACACACATCGCCGTTGATGGAAATGTCCATGTCACGGCCCGCAGGATTATCGCGGAGTCGGGGATAGCCGAGGGACGGAACATCTTCCGGGTCGGCCTGACCGAATCCGCGAGTGCGATCCGGCGGATACCCTGGGTGCTCGACGCCCGGGTCCGCAGGCGGCTGCCCGACGAGATCCATATCGAAGTGGTCGAGCGCAGGCCGGTCGCCCTCGTGCTCTCTCGCAAGATTTATTTCCTGGATCCGACCGGCAAAGTCGTCGCCGGATTCGATGCCGCCGAGGGCCTGGACGTCCCATTTATTACCGCTCGCGATCTCGGCCCGCTCAAGCCCGGCGACACGGTGCGGACGAACGGCATCGCCGACGCGCTGGAGATTGTCCGCCGCATGGATACGGCCGGCGTCGCCGACGAAATACCCATTTCAGAAATAAACATAGACGATCCGGCCAATATCGTGTTGATTGCGCGGCAGTCAGGCGCAAGCATCTTCTTCGGATCGGGCGATATGGATGGCAAGCTGTGGAGATTGGCTAAGATCGCCGGCGCCATCAATCGAAGCGAACGCCTCGATATGGCTGATCTCGAGAAAGTGGATTTGAGGTTCGGGGCAATAGTGCCCGTAAAGATCAGGGGGGGCTGAGCCAGGGGATGAGAAGCATTAGTCCCCCGTGTCGTTGCGCGTTGCTGATAGAAGCGGAAAGGCAGGTGATGGGGCGGACATGTCGAAGGAAACGCCGATAGTAGGTCTCGACATTGGAACCAGCAAGATCTGCGCGCTCATCGGAGAGGCGGGGCCGGACCACACCATCAGGGTGCTCGGGTTCGGCGAAAGCAAGTCCGAAGGACTCGGAAAAGGAGTCTTAATAAATATCGAGCGGACAATCGCGGCCATCCATCAGGCCATCGAAGAGGCGGAGAGTCAGGCCGGTCTCGATGCGAACTCCGTCGTAGTCGGGATCTCGGGCGGACACATAAAGAGCATGAACAGCCGAGGGATGACCGGCGTTGGCAGGAACGACAAAGAGATCACCAAAGGCGACGTCCGAAGGGCCATCGAGGCCGCCAAGGCGGTCGCAATTCCCGTCGACAGGGAGGTCGTCCACGTGCTTCCGTATGGTTTCATAATCGACGGGCAGAACGGCGTGCGCGATCCCGTGGGCATGCTGGGCGTGCGGCTCGAGGTCGACGTCCATATAGTCACGGGGGCCGTCACGTCGGTTCAGAATCTCATCAAAAGCGTAAACCGCGCCGGTTTCGACGTCGAAGGCGTAGTGCTGGAGCCGATAGCTTCGGCCGAGTCGGTCCTTACCGACGATGAAAAAGACCTCGGCGTCGCGATGATAGACATCGGCGGCGGGACCTCGGATATCGTCGTCCACCTGGACGGCTGCGTCCGCCACAGCGAGGTTGTCAGCCTTGGAGGCGAACACGTCACGCGCGACATCTCGGTCGGCCTTCGTACGCCTCACAATAAGGCCGAGGTGATAAAAAGAGCACACGGCAGCGCTCTCGTCTCGAGCGTGACCAACGGACAGACCATCGCTGTTCCGAGCGTCGGCGACCGCGTCGATCGCGAGGTGCAACTGGCCGATCTGGTGGAGATAATCGAGGTGCGCATGGACGAACTCATGCGCCTGATTCAGATGGAGATTCAGCTCACGGGCTACGCGGAGCTTGTCGCGGGCGGCGTCGTGCTCACCGGTGGCGCGTCGCAGCTTCCCGGAGTCGCCGAGATGAGCGAGGGCATATTCGGATGCCCTGTGAGGGTGGGCAGGCCCAGGTACATAACCAACATGGAAGAATGTGAAAAGCTTAACGATCCCACATATTCCACCGTGACCGGGCTGGCGCGTTGCGGACTCATGACTCGCAACAAGATGGAGCGATGGGGCACGAACTTCAGCGTGCTGGGCAGATTCGTAGGGCGGATCAGAAATTGGGTGCGGACTAATCTGTAGATCAACTCAGCGGGAGGAGAGCGGGTAATGGCTTTCGAATTCATCAACGAACCCAACGTAGGCGGGCGGCTCATGGTCATTGGCGTGGGCGGAGGCGGCAGCAACGCGATCGACCATATGATAGACGCGAAAATTTCCGGGGTGGAATTTGTCGCGGTCAACACCGACGCCCAGGCGCTCGAGCGATCCGGGGCGCAGATCAAGGTGCAGCTCGGGGCGGTGCTCACAAAGGGACGCGGCTCGGGCGGAAACCCCGAAATCGGCAGGCAGGCCGCCCTCGAGGACGTGGACCTGATTCAAAAGACTCTTAAAGGCGCCGAGATGGTATTCGTCACGGCGGGCTTCGGCGGCGGCTCCGGCACGGGAGCGGGCCCCGTGATTTCGGAGATTGCGAAGGGGATGGGGGCGCTGACGGTGGCCATCGTGACCAAGCCGTTCGATTTCGAGGGCAAGCCTCGACACGACAATGCCAAGGCGGGCATTGAGGAAATCCACAAATGTGTCGACACCCTGATCGTAGTGCCCAACCAGAAGCTGCTCGAAGTCGAGATGATTGATAAGAACACGACCATCATCGAGGCGTTCCGGATGGCCGACGACATATTGCGGCAGGGAGTGGAGTGCATCTCCGGCCTCATCACGATGACGGGCCTTATCAACCTCGACCTCAATGACGTGCGCCGCATCATGTCCGACAAAGGCTCGGCGCTCATGGGCGTCGGCTCCTCCTTGGGCGAGGGCCGCGCCGTCGAGGCCGCCAAAAGAGCCATCTCTTCGCCGCTTCTTGAAAGCTCCGACATGCGCGGCGCGAAAGGTGTTATCATAAACATCGTCGGCGGCACCGACCTGTCGCTCTACGAGGTGAACGAGGCCGCCACGATTGTGTCGAAGGCCGCCGACTCCGAAGCCAACGTGATCTTCGGGGCCGTAATAGATCCCGACCTCGAGGATGAGGTAAAAGTAACGGTCATCGCGACCGGGTTCGAGACCGAAGATGGACGCGACGTAAGCGCCATTCCCAGCGAGCCGGGAAAACCCATGGAGTTGTTCTCATTCGAGGAACTCGGCAACACGCCGGCCTATGTAAGACATTCAAAGGGGAAAAAGATGCCCGCAATCCGGGCAAAGAGCAGCGAGAGGGTTCTCAAAGAGGACCTCGATATACCCACATTCCTGCGGCGGAAAGGCATGCACAAGGCTCCGACGGGGCTTGGCAAGGGAAAGGTGAAATAATGAGCCGTGCGCGCGCGCGCCGCCGGGCGACCTGGCGTGGCAAATGAAAAAAGGCGTCCGTCAGCTCGAAAAATATCGCAGGGCGAAGCTTTCCGCAGAGCGGGGGACGATCCACCTGAAAAGCGCCCCGCTGAGGGTGTGTCTTGTGTTTCCCAATGCGTATCACGTGGGAATGTCCAACCTTGCAGTCCACATGCTTTACTCAATCTTGAATGAGAGAGACGATTGCGTCTGCGAGCGGAGCTTTTGCGAGGAACCGCTCACCGGACACTCGCTTGAAACCGGCTCGGGCCTGGACACGTTCCACATCGTCGCCTTCACGATCTCGTTCGAGCTGGACTATCCCAACGTGCTCAAGGCGCTGATTGCGGCT
>CBFDAY010000009.1:0-18702 GCA_965602895.1 uncultured bacterium | reverse complement strand
TTGGCTTCATCCAGCCTGTTCATTTCGAGATAAGCAGAGCCAAGCCCTCTCAATGCGAACACATACTCGGGGTCAATGCTCAGAGCCCGCCGAAAATGCTCGAGCGCATCCTCTTCTTGTCCGGCAAGCAAATAGAGCTGCCCCATGGCGGTGATCGCTTCATGATAATCCGGACAAAAGCGCGCCGCCTTTCGGTAGGATAGAAAGGCTTCGTCGAGGAGACCGAGCTTCCTGCGAGCATTGCCGAGACCATAGTAGGCAACTGCCATACCGGGATTGCCTTTGATCGCAAGCGAATAGTTGCGCGCCGCGGCTTCCGGATTCCCGGCCTTCGCCTCCAGCCTTCCCAGGTTGTATCGACTCAGAGGAAATTCCGGATTAAACTCCAGGGCGAGTTCGATCATCCTCCTGGAAAAATCATCGTGCCCGATATGCTCGAACATGATACCCTGATTGTTGAGTTCGACGGGATATATCTCTACTGCAACCTTGTCCTTTTTCATTTCTGGGTCTTTGCGGAAGAGATCGAGTTCCGCCTCCCAGAAATCGACGTTGGGCGCGAGCATATCAGAGCCAAGTTCCACAGGATCGGTACAATAGCGGAACACCAATCCTTCGGGAACAAGATTTCGGGAAAAGAACATGAATTTTTCTTCAATCAATCCCCAATATATCGGACGATGATAATAATTCGCGTCGAGAATGGACTTTGTGATGATGTGCCGGCGCGTTTCGCCGTCGGCGTCAAGGGCCTTGTATCGCGCCACCATCTCGGGAGAAGAAAGAATAAGGTCGGGATATTGCTCGATCAGCTGCGATCTCAGCGCGCCGATGTTCGTCAGCCAGGTCGGCTCAATCACCATCACATCGGGCCGCCTGTTCTCGCAGTAGATCAGGTACCAGAGTATGAACAGCGCATAGCCGTCGGTTGTGAACAATGCAGAATTCTCGGGAAGTTGCTGTAGGACCTGCTCACCGTAGCGAAGGGCGTAGGTGTGATCGCTCCTGTCCATATCGTCATAATGCATTCCCAGCGGAATCAGAAAGGCGACGGCCAGCAAGGCGCACATGCTTCTTCGCAATGCCGATCCTGTCGCCGCCGCTTCGATCTTCTCCGAAAGGCGCGCCGCCCAATCAAACATCTGCTGGATGCCCACGCCTATCCAGATCGCCATAAGCGCAATCGCCGGCACAAAATAGGCCGAAATAAAGGCGCTGTTGAGACCGATATAGAAGAGGATCCCAATGGCTACAAGGCTGAAAACAATGATTCGCCCTTCCGTTCGCTTGAGCCGCCAGAGGCCCACGGCCGCAAGGGCGCAGCCCAAAATCGTGAATTGGTGAAGGATATCCTTCCCCCTCAGCAGGAGAGTTTCAAAAATGATAAATATATTGGGGAGCGTAACAAGGTTGGACGAATACTGCTTCGCGGTCACGACCCAGATAAAGTTCTGCAGATTTTCCGGGTTGCCCCAATCAATCGGCGGATCCATCAGTGATCTCAACGGGAGATACGCGTAGACCAGCAATCCAGCGCATGAGGACAAAAACATCCCGAGCAAAAGCTTCGGCTCAAATGCCCGCCTCCTGAATTTCCAGGTGAGAATGAAAGCGAATGCTGGGAAGAAAAAGACTCCTGCGACATGGTTTGTCAGGCTCAGGCCGAATAAGAAGGCCACGAGACAAAGCGAGCGCGCCTCATTTTTCCAGATGATTTTCCCCGACGCCAGCCGAAAAGCGAGCAAGGAAATCGACATCATGAAAAAGCAGTGCAGTGTCGTCGTCTCGGCGACATTGGACTGCTCCCACACGGTGGGGGCAAACGCGAAAAAAAATGTCCCTCCCAGTGCGGCCACAGGTTTCCAGGCAGTCCCGCCGATGCGCTCGCAGATGATCTTGTAGACAAGCAGGCAACTCAGCGCGCCAAAAAAGGCGGACATGAAGTTCACGCGCCACGCTATCGAGCCGTGGGGAATCAAGGTGAAGAGCTTGCCGATAATGACATAAAGAGGATGGCCGGGAGGATGAGGAATGCCGAGCGTGTAGGCGGCGGCTATCAGCTCGCCCGCGTCATCCCAGAATACGGTAGGGCACAGCGTTAGCGTGTATATGACCAGGGGAAAAACGAAGGCGAGCCAGCCGGCCTTTTTGCGCAGGTTCGAGATATCCATTTAAGCACCGGCATTTCGTTCCGTACGCAGATATACCGCCTTGCGAAAGGTGCGCTTCCACCAGAATTTGAAAAGATCCTTGACGGTATCGATGATCGTCCCGGGATTCCCGCAGGTCGCCGTGCCGGCGGTTCGCGGAACGTATGTGATATCGACCTCCTTGAGCCGATACCCCAGATCGCGGGCCTTTATCATGATCTCGGCCGTTATGAACACGCTTCTTGATTCGATGTTTATCCGGTTGAGCATCGTCCCGCAATACATGTGGATGTAATTAAACTGGCGCTCCTTCATCCCGAACAGTACCTTGATAAGGGCGATGTTGACATACGAGACAAACTTGCGGAACAGCGAGTAATCCCGGCGGTCGGATCGGATGCCCACGACGAGGTCACACTCGCGCGAGGCATCGATATACTTGTGAAGCTCATCGAGGTCGAGCGCGAGATCGGCCGGAATGAATATGATGAATTCGCCCCGGCTCGCCTCCATTCCCGTGAACACGCCGCTTCCGGGACCCATATTGCATGGATGATTTATCAGTCGGATGCGGCCGTCGGCCTCCGCGAGCCCTTCGGCTATTTCGCGCGTTCGATCGGTGCTGCCGTCGTTGACGATAACAACCTCAAAGGTAGTTTTCAACTCATCGAGTTTGGCGGCGATCTGCATAACGGTCGGGCGCAGGTTCTCCTCCTCGTTGTACGCCGGAACAACAACCGAGACATACGGGTTCATCATGCGAATCACCTTTTCCGGATTTCCTTTGCCGGCACACCAGCGACTACCGTATAGGGCGCGACATCATCGCAAACGACCGCCCCTGCGCCCACCTGGGCTCCTTCGCCCACCGTGACCCCGGGAAGAATCATTGCGCCCATGCCGATATCGGAACCGTCTTCAATCACCACCTGCTTGAACGAGATGGCCGTGTGCAGGATCGGCTTGGAGGTATCCCCGCCTTCGTGGTGCGAGGTAATAATCTTCACGGCCGGTCCTATGCCGACGTTGCGGCCGATCTTAAGGCCGCCCGCACTGTGGAAAAAGCACTGCTGTCCAATCCACGTGCCGCTTCCGATCTCCATCTTGTTCTTGTAGTATCCCTTGAGAATCGTGTTGTGGCCGATGTACACATCGTCGCCCACCTCTATGTTTTCGGGATGGAAAATAAGCACGCCCGCCTCAAAAACGGCATCCCTGCCGAGGCGGGCCAGCTTCGAAATGTCCGGCGCACCGTCGCCGTGAGACTTCGCCATATCATCCCCCGCGCGTATCGCGCCCGGTTCGCATCCTCTCGAGAATCCTAATTCGCCGTCTGAGCCTCCGCCTTGCCTTCGTGGATTTCTCCAAACCCCTGGCCCAGTTCCATTTGCTCCCTGTACCACGCGATGGTTCGAGCCAATCCTTCGTTCAGGTCCACCTTCGGCCTGAAGCCGAGGAGCTCGACTGCCTTCTGAATGCTGGGTATGCGAAGCTCGACGTCGACATAATCCTTGCTCACAAAAACCATATCGGAATCCGAGCCCGTAAGCGCTTTGATCTTTTCGGCGAGCGTGTGGATCGTGACGGTGCCGCGCGGATTGCCGATATTAAACACGTTCCCCACCGCCTCCGGCTTCGTGAGCGTGAGGATTATCCCATCCACCATGTCGTCGATGTAGCACCACGCGCGTATCTGGTTGCCGTCCCCATGTATCTCGATCGGCAGGTTTTGCAGGGCGCGCGCAACAAAGGTGTGAATAGCCCCGGCGCCGACCTGTCTCGGCCCGAACACGTTGAACGGCCGTATGGAGACGGTGGGCAGCCCCGTTTCTTTCCCGTAATTATGGACCAGGTGCTCGGCCGCCAGTTTGCTGACGGCGTATGTCCACCGGGCCTCTCCGACGATACCGAGGGTAGTGGCGCTCATCTCCTCGGCATGGTACACGTGGGTGCCGAAGACCTCGCTGGTCGAGAAATCGACGAACCTCTCCACATTGCCGGCGTGCTCGATGGTGGCCTCCAGCAGGTTGAACGTACCGATGAAGTTGATCTTCATCGTCCTGCTCGGCACCTTGAGCACGGTGTCCACTCCGGCTATCGCGGCAAGATGCACAACGATATCCGGCTCGGCGTTCTTGACGGACGAACACAGCTTTTCGTAATCGAGCACGTCGCCGTGAATGAAGAAAAGGTTCGGATGCGTCCAGGCGTCGGAATCCTTCAGCGCATTGCGATGGCCGTTGTCATACACAACGATCTTGTTGTGCTCCAACAGCCTGTGCACGAGTGTTGTGCCGATGAATCCCGCCCCACCGGTAAGGAAAATGGATTTGCCTCGCATCTCTTCCATCTGGCCTCTCGTTCCTTTTTGTCAGCCGACCAAAGTCGAAAGCTGGAATATGGGCATAAACAGCGCGAGCACCATCCCGCCAACGATAACTCCGAGGAAGAGTATGAGCAACGGCTCAATCATCGCGGTAAGGCTCGATATTGTAGCTTCCACCTGCTGGTCGTAGAATTCCGATATCTTCGTCAGCAACTCATCGAGCGAGCCGGTCCTCTCGCCGACGTCGATCATGCGGGTGACCATCAAGGGAAACACGCCGCTTCGGGCAAGCGGATCGGAGATGGTGGCGCCCGCCTTGATGCTCGTCTGCGAGCCCTTGACGGCGCGCGCGAGCACCTCGTTGCCGATTGTGCGCTCCACGATCTCCAGCGCCGAAAGCACCGGCACGCCGCTCCGCGTGAGGGTGGACATCGTGCGCGCAAATCGCGAGACGGCCACCTTTCGGAAAAGCGGCCCGAATACAGGCAACTTTAGCGTGATTGTATCAAACTGAAGCCTTCCCACAGGCGTGGAAATATAATAGCGCAGCGCGACGAAGAAAGCAATCGCGAGCCCTATGACGACCAGGATGTAGGAGCGGAGCACGTGGCTGATGGCCATGAGCATTCGTGTCGGCGCCGGAAGCGTCTGCCCGAGGCCGGTAAATATGTCCTGGAATTTCGGCACGATGAAAATCAGCAGGCCGCCCGCTATCAGGACGACTATCACCAGGGCTATGACCGGATAGGTCATTGCCGAGCGGATCTCGCGCTTTAACTTCTGCGACGCCTCCAGATACTCTGCAAGCTGGACCAAGATGCCGTCAAGGTTGCCGCTGGCCTCGCCCGCGCGCACCATGCTGGAGTACAGCTCGGAGAAGACCCTCGGGTGCTTCTTAAGGGCATCCGAGAACGTCAGGCCGGCCTCGATGTCCTGGCCGACTTGGGTGAGGACCGCCTTGAAGTTCATGTTCTCGGTCTGCTCGATCATTATGTCGATACCCTGGAGCAGCGGCAGACCGGAGTTGACCATGGTCGCGAGCGAACGGGTAAACAGCACCATTTCGTCGGCCTTCACCCTTCTGCCCTTCACCGTGCCTATGATCGGAGCCGCGCGAGCGCCCGCTGCCCGCTTGGCCTGTCCGTCGCCGATGGATGTGGGCACAAGACCCTTCGCCCTCAGCTTCTGCAGCAGGTCCTGCCTGTTCTCGGCATCCATCGTGCCTGACGTGCTGTTGCCCGCCTTGTCACGGGCCGTGTACTGAAATGATGCCATCGGATTTCCCTCCCATCTGGAAAGACGGCGTGCCGGCCTGTCTTAGTTATCCTTGTTTTTCATATCGTACTTGTCCAACTTGTATCTTAGCGACCTGGGCGTCAGCTTCAGCAGTTGAGCGGCCTTGGTCTGAGAGTTGACGGCCCTTTTCATGGCCTGCTTGATCAAGGACCGTTCGAAAGTCCCAACTCTTTCGTCCAGGTCGATTCCCTCCTCAGGAAGTCCTCCGGAGAAAGTGTCCGCGGGGGGAGAGTCGAAGAGCTTGCCCGGCAGATCTTTGGGCATAATGATATCGCCGTCACAGAGCGCCGCGGTTCTCTCGACAGCATTCTCGAGTTCCCTCACGTTGCCGGGCCAATGGTATTGCTCGAGTATTTTTTCGCTCTCGTTCGGCATGGTTATCCGCCGGTCCGCGCGCCGGCAGAATTTCTCAAGGAAGTACCTTGCAAGCAGCAAGATGTCCTCCTGTCTCTCGCGCAAGGCCGGAACCGTCATCGGAATGACGTTCAGACGGTAATAGAAATCTTCGCGGAACCTCCCCTGTGAGACCTCATCTTCAAGGTTCTTGTTCGTAGCCGATATCAGGCGAACGTCGACCGAGAAGTCCGACGCGCTGCCAACGGGTCGAATTTTCATCTCGTCAAGAACCCGCAGCAGCTTGACCTGCAGCGCCATGCTCGTCTCGCCTATCTCGTCCAGGAAAAGCGTGCCTCCGTCGGCCACCTTGAAAAGGCCGTCCTTGTGTGAAACGGCCCCCGTAAACGCGCCCTTGACATGGCCGAACAGTTCGCTTTCGAGCAGATTCTCCGGTATTCCGCCGCAGTTGATTGCCACGAAAGGCTTGTCGCTTCGAGGGCTGCAGTTGTGCAGCGCCCTGGCAACCAGTTCCTTTCCCGTTCCGCTTTCACCGAGGATGAGCACGGTGCTCGAGAGACAGGCGACCTTGTGTATCAACTTCTTCATGTTGTTCATTGCAGGACTGTTTCCGACGAGGTCGTCCAGCCTTTCCAGTTTCTTCAATTCCATGCGAAGCGCCTGATTCTCGGCGCGGAGCTTTTTGCCCTCCAGCGCTTTTTGCACGATCATCTTCAACTCGTCGTTCTTAAACGGCTTGATGACATAGTCGCACGCCCCGAGCTTCATGGCTTCAATGGCCGAATCCACCGAGCTGTGCGCCGTGATTACTATGGACGACATGAGGCCGTCGGCTTCCTGAGCCTGGCGAAGCACCTTCATGCCGCCCTGCCTGTCATCGCCGAGCCAGAGGTCGGTTATCATAAGGTCCCACAGGCCATTATCCAGCTTCTTCACAGCCTCGTCATGGGAACCGACGCCGTCCACATCATAGCCCTGCTTTTCGAGCATTATGGTGAGCAGCTCCCTCATGCTCGGTTCGTCTTCGACGACCAGGACGCGAAACCTCTCCATGGTTTTCATTTAAACCTCTCTCGGCAGCGCCAGCATTATGGTTGTCCCCTCTCCTTCAATGCTCTCAATATCAATCGACCCGCCATGCGAGGTGATTATCTTGTGTGCGATCGCCATGCCCAAGCCCATTCCCCCGGGCTTTGTCGTGAAGAACAGGTCGAACACTCTGTCAATATCCCCTGCCGGTATTCCGACGCCTTCATCCCGAATGCGAACGCTCAACCCTCCGGGCGAGTCATCGCATCCGCCGGCGCCGATACGCAATTCGCCCCCGCTTGCCATCGCCTCGATTCCATTCTGGATGATACAGACCAGGGCCTCCTTTATCCGCCTGCGATCTCCGATCATGTTTCCCAGGGCTTCGGGATAATCCCGGATGATCCGGACATCGCCGTTGCGGGCGAAGCGGCGCTCTGCAGTCTGAGCGACATCGTCAAGGATCTCGCCCAGTTCAAAAGGCGCCCTGCCAATCGGGCTCGTATCCACAAATTCAAGAAAGCTCGAGATGATTTTGCTGAGTTGATCCGATTCTTTGATCGCGATTTTCATCAACTGCTCTTCCGCGCCGGTGAGCCTCAGATTCTCGGCAAGTTCCTGTACGGCTCCCCTGATGGAAGCCACCGGGTTCCTGATTTCGTGGGCGAGCGAGGCCGACATTTCGCCCACTGCCGCCAGCCTGTCCGCCCGGCGGAGTCGTTCTTCCATGCGTTTCAATCCCGTAAGATCAACAAAGCTCGCAAGCGCGCCGACGGGTTTTCCACTGCGATTCCGCAAGGGGGATACGGTCACTCCAACCGGAATCTGCTTGCCGTCTCCACGGCTTACATGGACTTCTTTGCCCTGACACTCCCTCTCTTCGACGACGGCCTCCCTCAGCGGGTTCGGTCCCTCACCGACAACGGGAAATGCGGACGACACGTCTTTGCCTATACATTCAGGAGCTGCGCGCTGGAGCAGGCCCGCCGCCGCCGCGTTGAAAAAAGTCACTCTGAGGTCGCGGTCAACGCAGATGAACCCACTCGAGAAACTGTTGAGCAGGTTGTGCTGAAAAGACTGGAGCGCTCCGATTCGGTGCGAGAGGCATCCGGACAGAAAGGCCGCCAGATAAAAAGCTAGGACCTTCATGCTCGAATACGCCCACAGCTCCCAGACCGCCATGGGTGGATCCATCGATCTGAACACAGAGGCCGGCGCTACGAGGCCCGGGTGTTCCGCAGCCACAGCAAGCAGAAAGAGTCCCGAGCAGATCGTCGCAATCGCAATGCTCCAGCTAAACGAAAGAAGAATGCTGGCGGATAATATTACCGCGATATACAGGAAGGCGAACGCGCTCCTGCCGCCGCCGGTCAGCATTACGACGGCCGTTATGAGAACGAGGTCGGCCGTCAAAAGCACAAACGAAAAGCGGGCCGTCGGCTGGTAGGCCGTTCTCAGGACGGCGGCGACAACCAGGGATTCAATGAACGCGACTGCGAAGACGGCATAAAGATATGTCGTGCTGAGATCGAACGCAACCCTGCTTTTCACCTGTACGATTGCGCAAGACAGGGCTACAATCGTAATTATCGCCGCCCGTGCCACGGCGAACCGCTTCAACACGAGTTTGTTTCGTTTCTCGTCTATCTCGAAAAAGTCCATCCCGATTCCGCCGTGTCTCCTAAAAACCTTTCCCCATGAGTCTTAGAAGGTCTTCCTGAATCATGCTGCTGTCGAGCGCCACTTCGTATGTGATCTGCCCGCTTTTGTAAAGTTTATGGAGGCCCTGATTCATTGTCTGCATGCCAAGCTGTCCGCCGGTGCTGATCGCGGAGTAGATCTGATGCAGCTTTTCCTCACGTATGAGGCTCCTTATCGCGGGGTTAGGAATCATGATTTCCAGCGCGACAGCGCGTCCGTTCTGGCTTCTTTTCGGCAAGAGCTTTTGAACGACTATGCCTTCCAGCACGAAGGACAGCTGCATTCGCACCTGGAGCTGCCTGTGCGGCGGAAAAACATCGATTATGCGGGTGATGCTCTGAGTCGCATCATTACTATGCAATGTCGCAAAGACCAGGTGCCCGGTCTCGGCCACGGTCAGGGCCGTCTCCATTGTTTCGAGGTCGCGCATCTCGCCGATCATTATCACGTCGGGGTCCTGCCTGAGAATGTGCTTGAGCGCGTGGGAGAAGGAATGGGTGTCGGCGAAGACCTCGCGCTGATTGACGATGCTCGACCTATGCGAATGCAGGTACTCGATGGGATCCTCGATCGTTACGATGTGGCAGCGCTTCTCGAGGTTTATCTTATTAATCAGCGCCGCCAGCGTGGTGCTCTTGCCGCTGCCCGTAGGACCGCACACAAGCACCAAACCCTGCGGCCGCTCGCTCATGTCGCGCACGGCCCTCGGCAGGCCCAGTTCCTCGAAGCTCATAATCTCGTATGGAATTGTCCGAAGCGCGATGGTCACGGAACCGCGGTCCACATACAGGTTCACGCGGAACCGGCTCAGGCCCTTTATCCCGAATGACATATCGAGTTCTTTTTCATTCTCGAATTCCTTGATCTGGCGCTCGGTCAGGATGCTGTAAGCGAGAGTCTTCGTCGCCTCCGGTGTAAGAGGCGGGGAGTCCATAGGAAACAGATCGCCATCGATCCGGAGCTGCGGCGCCACGCCCACCGCAAGATGAAGGTCGGACGCATTATGTTCGATCATCTGCTGACACAATTCTTCAACTTGCAGCATCGGAATTCTCCAATCCTAATTCAAGAGACCCAAATTGTGTATCAATGCACATTGTCCTTCGCCCGGTGGCAACTTTTGTACCTCCGGATTTCGAAAATGTCATGGAATTGCGGCACTTTTCTGCTTATAGGGTGTAGAGAGCAATTCCTGTGCCAAATTTTGTAACAGCCCTCACAAAGAACGTCACTTTGCGCGAGCAGCTCAAATCAAGCGGGAAAGGGCTGTTGACGGGTGTGTATCGCACGGGGCGGCTTTAGTCGGGCGCGGTCACGCGAAGCGTCTCCTCGAGCGAGGTGAGCCCGGCCTTTGCCTTTCTCAGACCAACCTGTCGAAGGGTGAGCATGCCCTTTTCGATAGCCTTTCGCTTTATCTCACCAGCGGATGCCGACGCCATTATGAGGTCCTGAACGTCCTCGGAAATCTTCATCGCTTCCAGAAGCGCCAGGCGTCCGCGGTAACCGGTATCGCCGCACCGTTTGCAGCCATTGCCCTTTGTGAGGATTATCTCCTCGTCCGGCTCAACTCTGAACTGCGCCCTCTGAAGAACCTGGTCGGGCACGCGGTAGGACTCCTTGCAATCGGGGCAGACCCTTCGTACCAGACGCTGGGCCGCCGCAAGGAGCATCGAGGAGGATATGAGGAACGGCTCCATCCCCATATCGACAAGCCTGGTGACGGCGCCGGGGGCGTCGTTGGTGTGCAACGTGCTCAACACGAGGTGCCCGGTGAGCGCGGCCTTGACGGCGATGTCGGCCGTTTCCTCGTCGCGGATCTCGCCGACCATCACTATGTCGGGGTCCTGCCGCAGAATCGACCTCAGGCCCGAGGCGAAGGTCAGGCCCACCTCCGGCTTTGCCTGAACCTGGTTTATGCCGTGAAGCTCGTATTCGACGGGGTCTTCGACGGTCACAATGTTCACGTCCAGCGTGTTCAACATGTGAAGCGCCGAATACAAGGTTGTCGTCTTACCGCTGCCCGTAGGGCCGGTCACAAGTATGATTCCGTTGGGCCTGCTCAGGCAGTCGCGGAAGTCTGCGAGCGGCTGCTCTTCAAACTCGAGCTTATCCAGGTCCAGCGTCAGCGAGCCTTTGTCCAGGATACGAAGCACGACCTTTTCGCCAAAATAGGTCGGAAGCGTCGAGGCGCGAAAGTCTATTTCCCTGCCCTCGAACTTTATTCTGAAGCGTCCGTCCTGGGGGACGCGCCGCTCGGCTATGTCCATTTCGGCCAGGATTTTTATGCGCGAGACGACCGCGGCCTGCAGCGACTTGGGCGGAGGCTGAGCCTCCCGGAGAATGCCGTCCACGCGGTAGCGCACGCGGACGACTTTTTCGAAAGGTTCTATGTGAATGTCGCTCGCGCCCTGCTTGATGGCATTGACCAGGGTGAGGTTCACAAGCCGAATGACCGGCGCCTGCTCGACCTCTTCTTTGAGATGACTTATATCTATATCGTCTTTTTCTTCCAGCAGCATGAGGACGTCGGCCTCGGCATCGCGCAGGATGTCATCATAGTCCTCCAACTCGACTTCTTTGCCGGCATAGTAACGCTCGATGGCCCTTTTTACCTCGGAGTCCAGGCATACAACCGTCTCGATTTCAAAGCCCGTGAGCATGCGAACGTCATCGATCGCGACTATATTCAGCGGATCGGACATCGCAATAGTAAGGGACTTGCCTGTCTTTGCGACGGGGATAAGATGATAGCGTCTTGCAATGCCCTCAGGCACCTCGGCCAGAACATCGGGAGGGATTTCATAGCTTTCGACACGTAGATGGGGAATCCCCAACTGCTCGCTGAGCGTGATGACAATGTCTTCTTCGCTGACAAGCCCCGCATCTATAAGAATCACCGCCAGCGGCTTTCCCGTGCGCCTCTGTTCATAAAGGGCCTGTGAGAGCTGTTCCGGCATGAGAAGCCGCTCTTCGACGAGAATGTCACCCAACCGTTTCTTAAGCGTGTCAACCATGGGGATACTCCTGGTTTATGTTGAAACGTCCTTGAATATGTGTTTAAGTATTTCCTGAGCCAACTCGACCGTTATGTCATGGCCCACGAGCGAAGAGTATGCCAGGAGCTTCTTCAATGCTCCCTCCAGCTCGCGAACATTCGACTGATTCGATTTGGCAAGAAGCTCCAGCACGTCGGCGGTGACCTCGACGCCGGTCTCCTCGATACGTCTGCGCAATATCGTGAGCCGGGTCTGGAAATCAGGCGCCTCCAGGCAGGACACCACCCCTCCTTCGAACCGCGATATCAGCCTTTTTTCGAGGTCCTGAAGTTCTTTCGGGGGTACGTCGCTCACGAGTATTATCTGCTTTTTCCTGTTATGGATATCATTGAAAATATTAAAAAATTCCTCCTGCGCGCGGCTCCGACCGGCCAGAAACTGCACATCATCCACGATAAGGACGTCAACGCTTCCGTAGCGCTCCCTGAACGTCTTCATCCGGTCGTGTTCGACCGCATGGAGCATCTCGTCGATGAAACGGCTTGCGGGCGCATAGACGAGGGCCGTACGTCGATTGTCGCCGACAATTTTGTTGCCGATGGCATTCGAAAGATGGGTCTTGCCAAGCCCAGTGTTGCCGTATATGAAAAACGGATTATACTCCGAGCCAGGCGACTCCGACACCGAGCGGGCAAGCGCGTATGTAAAAGAATTGGCCTCGGCCACGACATATGTGTCGAAGGTAAACCTTGGGATGAGCCCATCCTCGCCGGGGGCGCTTTCCGCGGCCTTGACAGGCTTTGGGACGTCTTTTTCCTCGGGTTTCGGTGGCTCCTCCGGCTTCCTCGGGGCAGGTCCCGCGGCCTCCGGGGACAGGCCTTGAATATCCTCTTTTAACTCGGGGATATCGTCGTACGTCCGCTTGATTTTCTGCGGCTCCGAACCATAGATTTTCTCGAAAAGACTCCTGAAATCGGCCCACGAGCACAGAATCGGCTTTATCCGGAGATTTACTTGCTTCTTGATTTTCTCGAGCGCCTCAATGTCTATGGGGTTGACCATCGCCACAGTGAGCAGGCTCCCCAGCTTGTCGATCGGAAGCAGCTTGTGCTCTCTGCATATGTCGGCCGGGATCAACTCCGCTATCTCTGAGGCTACCTGGAAACTGGAGAGCTTAAGGTGTGGAATCCTGCATTGCCGCACCAGGAATCCAATGAGTTCATCCTCGGTGATATGGTCCAGTCCCATCAGGATCTCTCCCAGGAACCGGCCCGAGGCCTGCTTTTCCTTGAGCGCCTCTTCCAGCTGCTCGCGGGTTATCATCTCCTCGCGAATCAGCAGTTCGCCGAGTTTTCTGTTTACGCCTTTGATGTTCGCCATGCTTGCATTCCATATCCGGCCACAGACATCGCTGTCACCCGCCAGCGGCGTTCGGCATGCCGGCCGCAAGGCTGGCGACAGGCATATCGCGTGGTTTGACTCAAGTTTATGGTTCCTATATAATTACGCTGTGTGCTGCGACTTTTTTTATGCTGTATCCGGCCTATCAGACCCGGGGGCTTTAAGATGAAGCGCGGTCCAATCAAAATCGTCCCCTCTCGCCTGATGGTGGTAGGGCTCGGCACGACACTCTTCGTGCTCTGTGTTGCCGTAATCATCATGCTCATTCCCGGTTTCATAGGCCGGGAAAGGCTCGCTGACCGCCTTGTGAGCGGTCTCCAGGTCCGCACCGTATTGGAGTCTGAAGAAGCCCGCCTCGATAATCTCGACCATATACTGCTTGCAATACTGCAATCCCATAAGGCCGACCGCAATATCTCATTTCTTCGATTCGTTAACCTCGAGGACGGCTCCATATTCACCTTTGACGACGATGGCGCTCGTAAGATCGTGGCCCGAACGGATCCAAAAACCTGGGCTGACCTCATCAGCAAGGGCAGCGTAGTCAAAATCGAAGACGGAAGTTACGAAGTTTTTCACACCATCTCGCCCGAGCTGTCCGTTGCCGTAAATCTGGGCATAGAGCCCGAAGTTGCACATGAGATCGAAGCCCAAAGGCGTCTTTCCGCCATTGTAGGAAGCATAATCCTTGCCACCGGGATAGGAATTCTCATAATGGTATGGCAAACACGCCAGATAGAAGAGGCAAAAAGCGAGTTGGAACTAGTGTTAGCGAATGCTCTGGAGCCAATTCTCATGGCGGACAACAACCTCCGTCTGGTGTTCGCAAACGAACCTGCCCGTGCACTTTTAGGACATCCCAAAGGGAAAAAGTTCAAAAATCGCCCCTTGCTATCGGTAATCCAGAACCAGGAAAATCGCGAGTTTTTCGTCAAACTTTTGAAAGAGGGACACTCCGGCGTCGAGGAACTTGAAACCACTCCGCCCGGATACTCGGACAAAGTCACATACCGGGCGGGTGTGATGGAAGTCAAAACCGAACTCGGGCGCAGCTTCGGGAAACTGATAGTGTTAAGAGACGTGACACTCGAAAAACGGTTGGAGGACGAGAAAATATCGCAGACCATTCATGAGCTGAAGGGAATGCTTGGAGAGGTCAAGGGCTTCATCCGGCAGGCGCTCGGCTCCATGGAAGACGAATCACAGAGGGAACAGCGCGCTTTCCTGAATATATGTCTCGATAAGCTGGAGAAATGCTACAGCACCGTGGCCACAATGGTCAGATCCATCGTAAGCGCGTTCAAGCCGCACTCGCTCGAATTCAGGCTCCGCCACCTGAATCTGGATAAGATTGTTCAGTCCAACGTCGGCGACTTCGAATCCTCGCTCGAAAAAGATAAGGCAAAAGGCCTCTCTGTGAGTATAATAATGCCCGAGAGGCTGCCCACGGTTTGCTGCGATCCCGACGCGATTTCGCGAGTCATAATGAACTTGCTTATCAATGCCTTACAGCATTGCCCCAACGGCGCCATCGAGGTAGCGGCAAAGGAAATGGACCAGATGGTACAGGTTTTAATAAAGGACACCGGATGCGGTATTGCGAACCAAAACCTGCAGAGAATATTCGAGCCGCACGAAAGCTTCAGGGAGGGCGGTTCGGGGCTCGGACTCTCTATCTGTCGCGATTTCATAAGGGCTCACGAGGGGGAAATATGGGCCGATTCCGACGGCAGGGACAAAGGCAGCATTTTCCGCTTCACGTTGCCAAAATCAAGACCGGTTATCCTCAGTTCCGATCCGGAGCTTGCCGCCAGATTGGAAGCGGAGTGCAAAAAAAACGGCTATTATCCTACCCTGCTTAATGATCTTCTGGCGGCCACCCGGATGGTGTCGGAGATAAACCCAAACGCCATTCTCCTCGACCTCGACATGGAGGATACAATTTCCGGTCTGTCGCTCGCGTACCGCCTCAAAAAAACGTCCGGCACGGCCCTGATCCCGATAATCGCATTTACGGCGACTCTTTCCGAAGTTCAAGCCGAATTGGACCGCTACGGAGAGATCACTCTGGAGGCTTGCCTGCCAAGGGATTTCGGCGCCTCGGACTTTGCGACCGCGATCCGAACCGTTGAAGCCTACTGGTATCTGGCGCAAACATCCTGACTACCGATGCCTTGCCGCCGGCCCCGCGGAAAGCCGAAGGCCCGGCCCATTGGAAAGCTTGGCACGGAACGGATTTAGAGGAGACTTCGAGGAATTGTCCACGAAAGGAAGCAAAATCCTCATCATAGACGACGAGCTGGATTCGGTCCAAAGTATCGTAAGTTATTTGAAGGATGAGGGTTTTGAAGTAACGGTAGCGTACGACCGCCGCGAGGCGTCCCGGTTGCTGCGCAAATCAAGTTACGATATCGTATTCCTGGACTGGGTGCTCGAACAGGAAATCGGACTCGAGGTGTTGAACGCGCTGAGGAGTGAATTCCCACGGCTCGACATCGTGGTTCTCAGCGGGGCCGCTTCGCTTGAGATGGCGGTGCAGGCCGTCAGTCACGGAGCGTACGACATAATCAAAAAAAAGCAAGAAGAAGAAACAAACCGCTGGATCGTCCCATCGCGCCTCCCGATCGTTCTGCACAACCTGCTCTCACGCAGGCAAGAACGCGAGCTTATATTCCAGCAGCTCGACGAAAAATACCGAATGGTCGGCCAGAGTGAGCCGATGCAGAAATTGCAGGAAGAAATTCACCTCATCGGCCCGAGCGACTATACCGTCCTAATAACGGGAGAAAGCGGGACCGGCAAGGAACTGGTCGCCCACAACATCCACCGCCACAGCCCCCGCCATGACGCGCCGTTCGTGCCCGTCAACTGCAGCGCGCTCACCTCCACGCTGCTGGAATCCGAGCTTTTCGGCATAGAAAAACGCGTAGCCACGCAGGTGGACGAACGCAAGGGCAAATTCGAACTCGCCGACGGCGGCACGCTGTTCCTCGACGAGATCGGCGACCTCAGCTACGAAGCGCAGGCAAAGCTGCTGAGAGTGCTCGAAGACAAAACAATAACGCGCGTAGGCGGACAGAAGGAAATCAAGGTCAACGTGCGCGTAATCGCGGCCACCAACCGCAATATGGAGACCATGATCAGGACCGAAGCGTTCAGGGAAGACCTGATGTATAGGCTGTCCCATCGCATACCATGCCCGGCGCTCAGAGAGCACACCGACGACATCAGGGAAATCGCCGAGTACCTGCTCGCCCAGGCATGCCGAGAACTTCACAAAAAACCTATTATCATCGATAAAGACGCCGTCAAGCTGCTCGAATCATACTCTTGGCCGGGAAACGTGCGCCAGTTAAAGAATATCCTCCAATGGGCCGCGGTCAGAGTCGACGGCTCCATCTCGGCCGAACTGCTGCGTCAGAATGAGGACCTTCGCCCCGCAGCGCCCGCGCCGCAAGATTATGCCGAAAAAACCCTGAAAGCAGCCGTGAGGACCTTCGAGCACGACCTCATAGCGGATATCCTGAGAGAAAGCTCCTCCAACCGAGAGGCTGCCCAGAAGCTCGGTATGGACGAGGGCAACTTCTCCAAGAAGCTCAAGGACCTTGGGCTCCGGTAAGGCCCTCCCGAATCATCGCTCGGATTGTATAATCCACAAATAATTGTCAAGAGGCCAACCGCTACGGCTGTCTCCGCCCCCTGAACGATCGTTAAAACAACCGCCTCCGAATGGCGCGCCAATTCCACCACCATGTAATCTAACAAGCTGATACAACTTGCTTTGCATGTATAGCCAAGGTGCCCCATGCGCCCGACGCTACACGATCTTTTCCCCAAAGGCATAACTTGGCACAACCCTTGCTTAAATAGAGGGCAGCATGTTGAAATCGAGCCAAAGGAGACGAGATGTCTGAAGTTGAGTCCAAAGCTATTGCCGGCAGCGTCCTGATCGTGGATGACGAGCTTGAATCCATGGGGGGAATAATCGATTTCTTTGAGAAAAACAATTGGAAAGTAAGCACCGCCGTCGATGAAAAAGAGGCGATTCTTGAGTTTGAGCACAACAACCCGTGTCTTGTTCTGCTCGATCTCGTGCTGGAAAAGGAGAGCGGATTCGAGGTGCTCTCTCAAATCCGACAGTTGAATTCCGAGAGTAAAATCATCATAATCAGCAAATATTTCGACTATGAACTGATAAAGCAAGCAATGAAGGCGGGGGCGATAGGCTTCGTGCAGAAAGCCGGGACCGATGCCCTTCCATCAGGTTTCACAAGCTTGCTGAAGGGAGCGGTCGCAGGCATTCAATGAGGACGGAGGAGGAATCCTCAGGGTTTTGCGCGGCTATTTATGGCGAAACGGATCGAAATGGCGCATAGGGAAAACGGGATAGGATATCCCGGCAACGATGAATTCGAGGCGAGATACCGAAACACGCTGAGAAAGCATGGCTACCAGTTCGTGCAAATAATCGGTAAAGGCGGCATGTCCCGAGTAGATGAGGTGCGCCATATCGCCACGGGCGCGCCGAAGGCGATAAAGCATCTCGGCAACAGCCTGCCTCCCGCGAAGGTGGAAAGATTCAAGAAAATACTTCGGCGCGAGTCGGAGTATGCTTTCGATCATCCTAATGTGCTGAAGGGCGAATCATACTTCGAAGACGGCGGCGATATCTTCTACGTGATGCCCCGCATGCAGCACAACCTCGCACACATATTCCAAGATGAAGACAATTATCCTCTGGCGTTTTTGCTTGACATATCGGTGCAGATCGTGGCGGGGCTGAACTATCTTCATCAGAATAATATTATCCACCGCGACCTCAAGCCCTCGAACATCCTGTACAATCTCAACGGACGTGACATCTGGGTGGTCATTTGCGACTTCGGCCTGAGCCAGGACAAGATAGCCAAATTCAAGACCGACCTCTCACGCGCGCTGCTGAGAGGCGGACGCCGAGCCGGCACGCTAAACTACTCCGCGCCCGAGCAGTTGCGCAAGCAGGGCAAGTATGACAAACGATGCGACATATATTCGCTGGGACGCGTAATGGACGAGCTTTTCGGCAAGAAAACCGAAGTCAGAAGAAAATACATAAACACATTCCAGCAAGATCGACGCATCGACGCATTGTCCAAGAAAGTCTATCTTTACAAAATGAACCTGCCATACGTCCTGGAGGACGAAAAACGAAAATACCTGCCCTACTCTCTCGTCGACCTGATCCTGAGATGCCTTCAAAAAAACCCCGCGCGCAGGCCATCCGACATCGCGCAGGTGTTCTACGAGATGACTAAGATCCAACAGGAATGCCATATGACGCTCAGAATGGAGACAAGGCAAAAGGAGGTTCTGACCCACTAGAGACGCCCGACAAGCGCAGGATACAAAGCGGCCATTGGAGAAATCAGAGGCCGCTTTTTTGTCACTTCGACGATGTACGCCACCAGAG
>CBFDAY010000008.1:0-18733 GCA_965602895.1 uncultured bacterium | reverse complement strand
TAGTCGTTGGCGGGGGAGGGTCGCCTGTTAGGAATAAGAAACTCTTTATGAGTTAAGCCTATGACGAACTCCGCATGGCAGTTGGTGGGATCGATATACTACTGGGAGCATGAAGTACTTCACACTCTTGTCATCCTGAACCCTTCGGTTGCGCTCAGGATAAACTCCGCGAAGGCTCTCTTTGATTGAGGTCGCTGTGGTCTTAGAGATTCTTCGCTCGGGTTTGTGGCCCTGCGCTCAGAATGACGACTATTATCTGCTCCGAGTGGTATGTGTCTTGCGCGTAGAATTTCGAGCCCGCTTGCTACTCTACGTTTGTTTTCGCCCAGCGTCCCTGGCGGCTGCTACCGAATATTTTATCCGCGATGACGACAGCTTGGTAGCCGTCTTCAAACGTGGCAAAGCCGGCGGGATCGCGCCCCGGTTTTTTCCCCTTGCCGATATACTGATACACCTCACGGATGAAATTGTCGACTCCGACCGACCATGCATCGCCTTCGCCCGCCGGGAAATGACCGTGGGATGGAGCCTTGGACTTTGCGGATTTGCCTTTTTTCGGAGGGAGTTCATTTGGACGGTCGCGATGCCCGAACCATGGGGCATCGGGCTGCTCCTGGTTCCACGCGGCGGACCCCTTCGATCCGTCAATCTGGAAAAAGAGATCGTTTTTCCGCCCCGCGCTCACCTGAGAGACCGTGAGCGTCCCGCTGACGCCGTTCTGAAAGCGCAGCAATACCGAGGCATAATCATCGGTGCCGACGTGGACGCTGACGAGCCGCGGCGTACTCGCTCGCCCGAAAGTGCCGACAGTCGAAATGCTTTTTTGACGGATGGGTAAGAAAGTCCGCAGGTCGCCGATGACCTCGGTAATCTTGAGGCCGAGGACATGCTGCACCAGGTCGCACCAGTGCGACCCCAGCTCGGCCACCGCGCGCGTAGACCCGCCGAGATCGGCGTCCACGCGCCAGTTGTAGTCGGTATCAAACAGGAGCCAGTCCTGAAGGTAGTTGCCGTGGACGGCGAATATTTCGCCCAACTCGCCGCCCTGCACCCTCGTCCTGAGTTTTTCAATAACCTGATGATGGCGGTAGTTGAACATCACCGCGTTGACGGCGGAGCTGCGCTCGGCCGCTCCCAGGAGCAGCCTTGCCTCTCGCGGGTCGGCCGCCACAGGCTTTTCCGAGATCACATGCTTGTTCTCGGCGAGCGTGGCGCGGTTTATCGGGAAATGGAGATTGTTGGGCGTGCAGTTGTGCACGACCGCCACGTCGGGGTCCCTTATCAGATCCATGTAGTTGCCGACGGCGCGCTCCACACCGAGTTCGGCGGCCTTTTCCTTGGCCTCTTCCTCCGAGACGCCGGCGATCGCAATTACATCACCCATTCCGCTCTTGCGTATGCTTTCGACGTGGACTCCCGCCATGAAGCCCGTGCCGATCACTCCAGCTTTCAATTTAGTCATGCGTTTCCTCCATATTGGGCGCGGTTAAGCGCGCCGTTTTTCACAGCCGAGACGACGGTCTGCGACGAGAAGAGTTGAAAAATGAAGCGAGGACTCCTCGGGCTCCGTTACCTTGGGGCGGAGCCTCTTGGAGAGCAAGTTCGCCCGTCGTTTCCGCGCTGAATATATCCCGCCGCCAAACGCGACAGGCGGCCAAAAAGCTCCGGGCAATCTCTTGGTCTGACGGAAGTCCCTTAATAAATAGTATAACAAGCAATGTCGAAATTGCAATGCCTTTTCCGCTGCGTAATTATGCTTACAAATACGCGCATGCCGCCCATTCGGGAATGCCCCGGCCCGCCTGTTGAGGCGAATTTATCCTCGGGGTTCGATTTTATCCATGTGCGAAGGCATGTCTTACGGCCGGCGTATGGTGATGTTTGCGGGAGGCGAAAACTTGAAGGCATCGGCGGGGATTTCGGGGTCCACCCGGATCTTTTCCACATGCAGGGAAACCAGCGTGCCCGTCTGAGGCAGGAAGATTTCCATTGTTACGGGAATGGCCATGTTTTCGACAAAGGCATGCTTTTTGTATATGATCTCGGCTTGCGCGACACCATCCGGTTCCACAAGCAACTGGCGCGTTACCAGCCCTGATGTCGCATCGATCCGGAATTCTTTCCGGGCTCCCGTCTCTTCTATGACGGAAAGCCGGACGAAGCCCTCGTCCGAATAGACATGCGCCGGCAGTGAAGGCAAAAGGGCGGGGTCCGCAACGACGAAGGCGGCCGCCGCAATCGTGTCGGCGGGGACTGCTATGTAGTTGTCTTCAATGTGGATCGGCCCGCAGCCTTCGTTGAGGAATGCCGTCCTGCTGGAGGGAATGTATAGCCAGCACTGTTCTCCGTCGGAAACGAGGTCGAACAAGGCGGGCGCAAGCGGCCTGTATACGCGCATGCGCAGGCGGTCCGGCCTCTCAAGCATCAGGGAAAACGACGCCTGCCTCATGGTCTCTTCGCCGGGCAGCCTTGTCCGGATTTTGCCCGATGTCTTCAGGGATGTTGCGTCCCCGTATCTCCCGAGCAGGAGTTCGACCGCGTCGGCGGCGGTTTCGAGCGTCGGGACAGGCGTCTCCGGGGGGCGGGTGAGAGGCCTTCGGGCGGCGCAGCCGATTTGCAGACATGCCGCCATCACAAAGGCGAGCAGACCGAGTTTACGAATCAGGGCGCCTTTCCTCCAATCATGTTTTGATCCGCGCCGAATACGAGAAGGCGAGGAGCATAAGGGTCTTCCATCTTGTCTCCCGCCGAACGGGCCTCGGCCGCGACAAAGGGCTCATGTTGAATCGGTTCATGCAGGATTCGCAAGGGCTGCGCCGTCCGAGGGCGCGCATTCGAAGAACCTCGGCACGGCATTAAAGGCATCCAGGTATGCCTCGGAGACGACGTTCTGGAACGCGTCTATTGAGGAGCGATGAACGAGGCTGATCGTTGATCCGCCGAATCCCGCGCCCGTCAGCCTGGAGCCCGGCACGCCGCCGACGCCGCGCGCCGCGTTCACGAGCAGGTCGAGTTCGTCGCAACTCACCTCGTAGTCGTCGCGCAGGCTGTCGTGCGACTCGTTCATCAGCTCGCCGAGTTTTTCAAGATCGTTCCGCTCCATGGCCTGCACCGAGGCAAGCACCCGCGCGTTTTCCGTGACCGCGTGGCGGCACCGCCTGAAGATTGTATCGGGCATATCCTTCGAGCACTGTTCCAATTGCGCGGGCGTCGCATCGCAAAGCGCGCGGATGTCGCCGAACTTCTCGGCCAGCGCCTTCGCGCCTTGCTCGCATTCGGCCCTTCGCCGGTTGTACTCGGAGTCGACCAGCCCGCGCTCGACGCGCGAATCGCACGCGACGATAATATGGTCGCCGAGTCGCAGGGGAACATGCCTGTGCTCCAGCGTGCCGCAGTCAAGAAAAAGAGCGTTTCCGCTCGAGCCGGCGACCGAGATGAACTGATCCATTATGCCGCATTTCGTTCCCGCGAATTCGTGCTCGGCCTGCTGGCACAGCAGCGCAGACTCCTCGGGTGGGATCGAGAACCCGAAGAGTCGCTGGAGCAGGAAGCAGACGACGACCTCCATCGCGGCCGAGCTGCTGACGCCTGCGCCCATGGGGAGGTCGCTGAGGAAAAAGGCGTTGAAGCCGCTTATCGGGTGATCTCTTTGAAGAAGCTTTGCCATGACGCCTTTTGGGTAGTCGCCCCAGTCTCCCGAGGGCTTAATCGAGGTCGTGCTGAAAACCACCTCGCCCTTGAGGTTACCCGAGCGCAGGGTGATATTGTTGTCGCTTGTCGGCGTCGCGGCCGCGTATATTCTTCGTCCGATCGCGATCGGGAGCACGTATCCGCCGTTGTAGTCGGTGTGCTCGCCGATGATGTTCACACGGCCCGGCGCCCAGGTCCGGACCTTGGGCTTTTCTCCGAACCTCTCCCGGAATTGCCTGAGCAGCAGCGTTTCGATATCCTTCATGGCTCACATGCAATGCCCGGATCGCCTTTCGCCGACACGGGTCAGACTTCGTCCAGATAGACTATCCTGTCTTCCTCTATCGATCTCTGGGCGGCCAGCGCGACGACGATGCTTTCCCTCCCGACCCTGCCGTCGCAAAACGGCGGCGTCCCGCTCTGGATGCAGTCGGCGAAATCTATGTGCTGCAGATAGGCGCCGGAGTGGAATACGCCGTACTGGGTGACGTCACTCTCCGGCTCGATGACATGCATCTCGCCCTCGTCCGAGGTTCGCCAGAGGTGGATTCGATGCGCCTTGACCCAGCTTTCGAGCTTTCCCTTTTCGCCCACGGCGCCTATCTCGAGGTCGTCGCCATAGGGAGAGAAAAAGCAAAGTGAAAGCTCCGCGCGCGCGCCGTTTTCGTATTCGATGATAACGAACGCGTTGTCTATGATCTCGCTGTCGGTGACAACGTTCTTTTCGCCCGTCTCCATTATAATTGTCTCGACGGTGCGCCCGCGCCTTATCACGTTCTGCCCGCCGAAGGCGCAGACCTTTTTCGGGCGCGACCCGATCATCCAGTTGAATATGTCGAAATGGTGGCAGTTCTTCTCGACTATCGCGCCGCCCGAGAGCGCCTCCTTGAACCGCCACTTGCCATAAAAAGAGCCCAGCAGTTCCTTGCACCACATCATGTGGACGGGGCCGATCTCGCCGGCGTCGATCATCTCTCGCATCTTTCGGTACAGCGCGGAATACCTGTACACGAGGCCGACCTGAAGGAATTTGCCAGCGCGGTCGGCCGCGGCGATAATCTCGTCGCAGTCCTCGAGCGTGTTGGCAAGAGGCTTCTCACAGAACACGTGCTTGCCCGCGGCGAAAGCATCGACGGCTATTTGCTTGTGCGTATTATTTGGTGTGGAGATGAGGACGGCATCTACATCGTCAATCTCGAGCAGCCTCCTATAGTCATCGAAGACCGCGACGTCGTATGGAATGAGGTCGGCGCACGCAGCGGCCAGATTCGCATCCAGATCGCACACGGCCTCGACGCGCACTCGCTCGGCGACAACATTGTTCAAAAACAGCAGGTGCGCCATTCCCATCCGGCCGGCGCACCCGACGACGCCGTATCCGATCTTATCCAATCGCGGCGCTCCTTTGCTTACAGCGTCTTTTTCTCGACCACCGCCGAGTAGTCGACCACCGTGTAATCGATGTCGCTTCCGGTTTCGAGCGGCAACAGCTCGACGTATCTTCGGCGCCCCTCGGTGTATTCGCGTTGGATGTATCCGCTGATCGTGTTGCCCTTTTTGAACATGAGTTCCACCCGCTTCATCGTCTCGGGCTTGGGCATAGGGCGCGGCGTTCCCGAGAGGACATTGACGACGCGCCTGTAGAAAGTGGCATGGCGGATGTCGGCGAACTTCACGCGGGCTCGCTCGCTCGGGGAAACCGCGTCCATCGGACTCAGCCTGAACCCTTCGGCATCCATGCCCGCCGCGTCCAGGATTCCCGAGATTTTTCTTCCGTTCCTGCGGACGACCTCAACTTTCTTATACATCTGGGTGTCTTCGAATTGGTATGAGAAGTCGCCGATTACGATTTTCGCGCCGTCGGTGAGAAGGGTTTTGCCCTTGATCCGTTCGCCGTTGATGGCAATTTTCGCCGACTCGATCGGCTCGATATAGGTCTGCAGACGTCCCCCCGCAAGATAGGCCTCGAGAGTGCAGTGAGTTGCCTTGACCGACTTGTGTCGGAGCCTCACTTCGGCAGTCCTGTCCCTGCCGACAACCAACGAGAGCCGGCTCGATTTTGTGCCCAACTCCTCCAGGTTTATGGTTCCGATGTTGCCTCCGGTGGGGTCATTGACCACAACAAGACGGCCGATGACGGCGTGGGACCGCGCGGCCGCGCGGCCTTTTGAACCTATTGCTTTCCGCGCCGCCGCCGCGACGACGATGACCGCAATCGCGCCCAAGACCGCCAGCAGGACGGATGGCGGCACGATCGGTCCCTTTGTGACAACCGTGATCGGAATGCCGATCTTTCCAAACAGAACCTTTGATTTCGGCGACGGCGAGAGCCAGAGGAATCCCAAGTGTGTCTCCGACCTTCGGGACTTGAATCCGCTGCTTCCGTCAATTCTCAATTTCAGGACCTTCGTGCCGGGATATTCTCCCTTCTCGACTCCGGTCGACAGGACAAGCCCGTCGGGCAGGTCAAGGGAGAGCCCGACGTCGATTTTCAAATCCGACAAGTTATCGACACCGGCAACCTGCAGCGGAAAACTCCGGCGTCGCACTTCCCTGGATTCTATCGGTCCCAGCGCGATCTCTTCTGCGGGGAAAATGATTTCGGGCACGCTGAAGTCCAACGCCGCGAGAGGAGCCATTTTAACCAGCGCGTTTCTCCACGATTTCCATTTCTCCAGCAAGCGCGCTTCCACCGGCTGGGCTTCTTTCCGTGATTTGCCGCGGGCCAAGAGCATATATTTGTTCTTCCCGAGTTTTAACGGCTCATCGGTTTCCCCCGGAATCTTTGCGCAGAATGTCTCGGAAAAGGAATTCAGGCGGAGTTCGCCCGTTTGCTTTGAGTATTTCGCCTCGGCCGTCCCACCCGAAAGCTCGACCGTGCCGCCGGGAGTCGTGAGCCTCAGCGCACTCGTCGATATCGGGTCAAGGTTCAGCCAGATGGAACCGGCCTCCATGGTAAGGCTGAAGCGTCCTGTGTCGGTCAGTGGATTTTGTCTTGCATTCGTTATGGTGAGGTGCGTCTCCGGCGCAAGGCCCAGCTTGCCGCAATTTTCGAGATGGATCACGGCGCGTGAGTTGCTGGCAACGCGGAGCCGCGCCTTTTCAGGAATTTTAGCGCCCGGCTTGAGCGGGGCCCATTCCTTGCTCCCATCTTCCTTGGCCAGGATGGCGCCGCTGAGATCGAGTAGCTTAAGCGGGCTCAATCTTTGGGGAGTTGAGAATATTCGATATAGTTCCTCGACGGGTTCAGAGTCATGGCCGGCCGCAAGCGAATCGACATCATGGGAAAGCCCGTTATTGCCTGAGACGAAATCTTCGAGCCGCCGATCTCGCGCGCCGTTCAGATAGCAATATTGGATGTACCATTCCTTCTTGTCGATTTGCTGCAGGAGCTTCTCCAGGGCCGCTTCAAGAGTTTCGGATGACCGGCTTTCTTCGGAAGATCGGGACGCGGCGACGACTATGACACCCTTGCGGCTCCTGTCCCCTCTGCGCCTGAGCTGCCCGAGCTCTTCCAGCGCGCGTGCCACACCCGCGGCAAGGTCGCACGTCTCGCCTGTCGCCTCAATCGTGTTGAGCCTGTCTTCGAGGGATTTACGGTCGCGCGGGCCGGAGATTTTTTTTGTGATGAGCCGTTTCGCAGTGTCCGAAGACGTAATGATCCCCAGCGTGTCTCCCTTTGTGGATTTGTCAACCCGCGCGAAAATCGCTCCCTTGACCGCCGCCATGTAGGGAAGCATTCTCTCGGAAGAATCCACAACGAATATGAGTGTGCTATTGGCGCCGGCGGCCATCGCGGGACGCCACAATGAAACAGCAATAAAAAGAGCGGTGGCCCACGCCAATATCTGTGCCATGCGTACCGGGAACGACCGATGTCTTTTCCTCTTATCGCCCATATCCTCCTCCGCCCGGAGTCGACACCCGCAAAATCTCCCCTTTCTTGCAGTAAAGGTTTACTTTCGGCGGCAGGACTTCGCGGGCGCCATCTCTGCAGATGGAATTCTCGCCCCGCGCCCCTTCGGCTCCGCCCGCCAGACCGTAGGGGGCTCCTCGCCGTCTTTCGGAAAGAATCGAAACGCTCGCATCGCAGAGCAGCTCATATTCCCTGACGATACCATCGCCGCCGATGTGAAGTCCTCTTCCGCCTGACCCTTTCCTTACATTGTAACATATTACTTTCAGGGGATAGGCGCTTTCGATGACTTCCACCGGCGTATTCATCGTGTTGGTCATATGGGTATGGACGGCATCGAGACCGTCTTTGCCCGGCCGCGCGCCCATACCGCCGGCGAGTGTTTCGTAATATGCGAAAGGTCGCCGCCGCACGCAGTCGTGTCCTCCGATAGACACATTGTTCATGCTCCCGCAGCTTGCCGCAGGGATTTTCCCCGGGATCGCTTCGGCCAGCGCCCCAAGCAGCGCGTCGACGATCCGCTGGGAGGTCTCGACGTTGCCGCCCGCCACGGCCGCGGGAGACTCGGCGTTCACGAGCGAGCCGCGAGGCGCCAGCACCTTGATCGGCCGCATGCAGCCGGCATTTGAGGGCATCTCCACCCCCGCGAGACATCGGAACACATAGAAAACGCATGAGACCGTTATCGCCAGGACGGCGTTGATGCATCCCCTCGTCTGCGGGGCGGTCCCGGCGAAGTCGACCACGGCGGTTTCGCCATCGACTGTTATGGAAACCCTGATTGGGACCTGTTCCTCGCCCACGCCGTCGTCGTCCATGAAATCCTCAAACTCATATTTCCCGTCCGGGATACCGGCGATGCACCGCCGCATGAGGGTCTCGGCGTAATCCTGCAGCGCCCCGGCGTAGTCCACAAGCTCGTCGAGTCCGTAGCGCGAACACATTTCACCGAGCCTCCTGACGCCGGTCTCGCATCCGGCAAGCTGCGCGGATATGTCGCCCTCGCGCTCCTCGGGCGTGCGGACATTGGCAAGAAACAGGGAAAGCACATCATCGACAATCGCGCCGCGCGAGACGAGCTTCACCGGCGGGATTATCAATCCTTCCTGGAAGATCGAGGTCGAAAGCGGCATCGAGCCGGGCATGTATCCGCCGACGTCGGCGTGATGCGCGCGGTCGGCGACGTAAAAACTCGGCCGCTCCCCGCCCAGGAACACCGGCGCCACCATCGTCACGTCGGGCAGATGCGTGCCGCCGCGAAACGGATCGTTGAGGACGCCGACGTCGCCGCTCTCGATCTTCAGGCTCTCGACCGCGCTCTTGACCGACATCGGCATCGAGCCCAGATGCACCGGTATGTGCGCGGCCTGCGCCACCATCCCGGCGTCCTGGTCGAACACGGCGCAAGAGAAGTCGAGCCGTTCCTTTATATTGGGCGAAAAGCCGGTGCGCTGGAGGACCATGCCCATCTCGTCGGCGACGGAGCCGAACATGTTTCTGAAGATCTCAAGCTTTATCGGATCGGCCATTTCCCCGCTTCCCGTTAAAGACCAAGTTCCTTTGAAATCCCCTGCATGCCGATAAGACAGACTCCCACGAACTCCTCGAGCGCCAGCCCCAGCTCTTCGCAAGTTCGGATCTGATCGCGGTTCGCGCCGGCGGCGAAGCGTTTTTCCTTGAACCGGTTCATAACGAACTTCACGTCCACGTTGGCGAGCTTCTTCGTGGGGTGCATGAGCGCCGCCGCGACGATCAGCCCCGTCAGCGGATCGACCGCGTAGAGGGCCGCATCCATATTGCACGATATCTCCGCGTGACCCGCATGGGCCTTGATGGCGTTGATTATCCCGGGCGAGACGTCGAGTCCGTGAAGAATCTCCTCGGTCACAAAGCCGTGCATGGGAAAGTCATCCACGGTCCGATCGTAGTCGAGATCGTGGAGCAGTCCGGCGAGGGCCCACTCCTCCTCGTCGCCCGCCAGTCGCTCCGCGAGCGCGCGCATGCACGCCTCCACAGCGTACATATGCTTGCGCAGGTTCCTGGTCTTCACATTTTCCTTAATAAGCCGGATGGCTTCTTCTCTGGTCATCAAAACACCTCGTTGTCCACGCTCGCTCGCGCACGGGCGCATTCATTTCTGCGAGCGCCACCGGTCATTTGTCCTGTAGTCTCATTATTATGTTGCCGTAAGTGTCCACCCTTGCCTCATAGCCGGGCGCGACGACGGTTGTCGCGCTTGTCTCGACCACGATCGCCGGCCCGCGGAATCGATTGCCCGGCCTGAGCGCGGACCTTTCGTAGATAGGGGTCTGCATTCTCTCGCCGCCGAATACGGCCTGCGCAGTTTCGATCAGGGCGCCGTCGGGCGTTTCACCCTCCTCTTCGCCGCGCGGAAACTCCGGCGCTTCTATGCGCCCCGTTGCCGTTAGCCTGATGTTAACGAGTTCGACGGGCCGCGCCTCGTTGGAGTGTCCGTACAACCGAAAATGCTCGGCGTGAAAGGCGTCAAGAAAATCGGCGGTCGACTGAACGGTCACTTCGTAGGATTGGCCGACGTAGCGCAGGTCGAGCAGCCTCAAAAGCTCAATCCGCTCCTGCGCGAAGCCTTCCTCAGCCAGCACGCTTTTGACGCGCTCCTCCAGGGGGGCGAAAAGCGATTCCAGCCGTCGAGGCGTGACATCATCGGGTTTCAAGAGGACTGTCTGCGAGATATCCTTGACGACGTCGGCAAGCAGCAGCCCGAGCGCTGACAACACGCCAGCGTTGCCTGGGACGATAATATTCGGGATGGACATGCCGCGGGCGAGATCGCATGCGTGCATCGGCCCGGCCCCCCCAAAAGCGACCAGTGAAAACCGGCGGGTGTCGTAGCCGCGTTCGACCGAAATGACGCGGATCGCCCGCTCCATCGTGGCGTTGGCGACCCTGATAACGCCCTCGGCCGCCTCGTCGACGAATATCCCCAAGTCATTGGCGAAATTTGACATGTGCTCGCGAGCCCTGTCGAGATCGAGGCTCATGGCGCCGCCGAGGAAATGCTCGGCCGACATGCGGCCGAGGCAGAGGTTCGCGTCGGTCACCGTTATCTCCGAGCCCTTTCCGTAGCACACGGGCCCGGGATCGGCGCCGGCGCTCTGCGGGCCGACGCGGAGCGAGCCCGCCGCGTCGAGCCGGCCGATCGAGCCGCCCCCGGCCCCTACGGTATGAATGTCGACGACGGGAATGCCCACCGGGCAGCCGGCTACCGTCGAGTTGGTTCGCATCGATACTTTGCCGTCGCAGAGGCTGACATCGGTCGACGTGCCTCCCATGTCGAAAGTGATGATCTTGTCGAAGCCCGCCAGGCGCGCAACCTGGAACGCCCCAACCACTCCGGCGGCCGGCCCCGAGAGCATCGTCTGGACCGCCTCTTCCCGTGCGCGCGCGGCCGAGATCGAGCCGCCGTTGGACTGCATGACCCTCAGGCGGACCGAGCGGGGAAGGCCTTTTTCGAGCGAGCCGAGATACGATGTCATCTTCGGTGAGACGTAGGCGTTGATCGCCGTCGTGCCGAAACGCTCGTACTCGCGATATTCCGGCAGCACGAGGTGGGAGGCCGAGACCGAAACGCCGGCGCCTTCGAGGATTTCAGCGACAAACTTCTCGTTTTCGGGATTGGCGTAAGAATGGAGAAAACAAAGGGCGACCGAATCGCAGGCGTGCGAGCTAAGGGCCTCGACGATTTGCTCGATCTGTTTTCTCCGGGGCCTTTTCTCAATCGTTCCATCGTAAAGCGTGCGCTCGTCAACGCCGAAGACGTCTTCCCGCGCTACGAGCGGCGGGGGCTTTTCGACCTCGAAATCATAAAGGGAAGCTCTGTTTTGCCTTCCAATCCGGAGAACGTCCTCAAAGCCCGCCGTCGTGACCAGCGCGACCCTTGCTCCCTTCCTTTCAAGCAGGGCGTTGGTCGCGACGGTGGAACCGTGAGTTATGCTCTCTAATGAAAGGCTTCGGCACAGCTCGTCTACGCCTTTCAGGAAGGCTTCGGCGGGATTCGCCGGCGTCGACGGCGCCTTGTGTATCGTGAGCCTGCGCCGCTCGGCCAGCACCAGGTCCGTGAATGTTCCGCCTGTGTCAACGCCTAGGTCGGGCATGGATATCTATCGCTTTCTGCGCGGCCACATCGGCTCTTTTCCAAGCCGGGCCGCATTTACGAGATGGTGCGCCGCCCGCGTCGGCTCGGGAACGCGGTAACCGGCGCCACAGCGGAGCGTTATCCTTATTGCGCCGCGAAGGTTAATCATGTGACCGACCGAGACGAACACCGGCTTGACCCCCCTGCGCGTGCGAAGGACGGCGCCGATGGTGCGACCTTTTAGTCGCAGCGGAACGTAATCGCCGACTTCGGGGCCGGCTTCCCCATGCTCTCCGCAGAGCCTGCTCTTGGCGCAGCCGATCGATGGGAGCCCCAGCAGGAGACCGAGATGCGACGCCAGGCCGAAGCCGCGCGGGTGCGCCACTCCCTGACCGTCGCAGATCAAGATATCGGGTTTGCATGACAGCTTTTCGAAGGCCTCCACCACGATGGGCGCTTCCCTGAAGCTGAGCAGGCCGGGTATGTATGGAAACTTTGCCTCCGCTTCGACCGTGGAATACTCGACCGGTTCCAGCGACGGGAATTTCAGGACGGCGATGGCGGCATGCATCGTGCTGCCGCCCCTGTTGAAAGACACATCGGCGCCGGCGACCGTAGCGACCGCGCGTCTTAAAGGAGAGAAGCCGACCCTTTTCCGAAGCTCTTTCTGGATGGCGACCGCTTCGTCGTACGATACGTCCCAGCCGTGTAATCGCGTGGCAACCGGCATAATAGGAGAATCCTCGTCGTCTTTCGGACCGACCGTCGGAGCAGCCGGACAGTTCGCCTCAGTGTTCTCCGACGGTTTCGGTGAAACGGAAATCCGCTATCTTCATTGCGGGAACGATTGACGTCCCGATGCGGCGGACGGATTTCGAGATCGTCTCCGCGCGCGAGAAGGTCTCGAGGATGTTCTCGTTGAACCTCATGTCCCGCACGCCGCACACGATTTTTCCGTTCTCGATCAGAAATGTGCCGTCGCGCGTCTGGCCCGTCATCAAGGTCTTCGCGGGATCCACAACGCGGCAGTACCAGAAGCGTGAGATGAGGAGCCCCCGCTCGACCGAGCGCAGCATCTCGTCATAATCCGCCTCGCCCGGCTTCATGATGAGATTGAGCGGAAGCGGCCCGTAAGTGAACCGGGCCGGCAGGGCGTGTCCCGTCGATGCGCGCCCGGCGCGCGCGCCGTAGGCCCTGTCGTAGACGATTTCCCGGGCGACCCCGTCCTCGATGAAGACCACTTTTTGCCGGGGCATGCCCTCGAAGTCGAAGGGTACTCCCGTGCCTAGCGGGTGATAGGCGTCGTCGGTGATGGTTATGTTATCGCCGGTTATCTTTTCGCCGACTTTGTTGCACATGTAGCTGCGGCCCTCCTCGAAGGCCTGCGCGCCGAAGCCGAGCCAGTTGAGATAATCCAAAAAATCCTTGACCGGCGCTTCCTCGAGGATAACCGTGTATCTTCCCGGCTCGAGTTTCCGGGGATTCCTTCCCGCGACGGCCCTCTCGAGCGCGCGTTTTCCCATGGCATCGGTCTTGAGGCTTGGCGCGTCGACGGCGTAAGCGTCGCACCAGCCCGTCGAGCCGTCGGCCGAGACCGTGGCCGTGAAGTTGGAGTCGGTGCCCGCGTTGTATGCGCGCAGGCCGTTTGTGTTGGCTATGGCGAGGGCGCTTTCGGAATTCGAGACGGCGCCGGCGGCCTCCGCACCCTTCGAGGAGCATTTCTCAATCAGCTTCCCGACCGTCTCGGCGCGCTCGATTGGGGAGAACTCGGCTGTGGCAGTTGAGTAATTGTCGATCGAGGCGTACTCCTGCGGGCCCGCGAACTCGGCAGGCTCGGCCTTTATCCTGCCCGACCGCGCCACGGCCCGGGCCCATTCGAGCGATTCCCGGAGCGGGCCCCTGGCGAGGCTGTTGGTGGAGGCGTAGCCGATGCAGCCGCCTTCGAGCGAGCGGATGGTCAGCTTATGGTCGGATTCGCTCACGTTCTGATGTATTTGATTTTCCGCAAAACGCGTGAGTGATTCCCTTCCTGCCTCAAGGGACACCTCGGTCTGCGAGGCGCGAGACATTTCGAGGACGCTCGCGAGGAAATCAAGCGCGGATTCCCTGTCGCGATAGTCGAATCCGAACTCATTCGCCATATGCGACTCCTACCGAAACTTTTTGGAAGCGGGCGGGCGCCGCTCCGTGCCCTGTGTGCATTATTTGCTGCGGCTGACCCTTTCCGCAGTTGGGCGTACCCCATATAATCCATTCACCCGGCCCGGCAATGGCGTCGCAGGAGCCCCAGAAACGCGGTGTGACGCCGGAGTACGTGGGATTCTTGACCATCTCGGCGAGCTTGCCTTTCTTGATGAGCCAGCCGATCTCGGCGCCGAACTGGAAATTGAGTCTCTTGTCGTCGATGCTCCAACTTCTGTTGGTGCTCATGTAGATTCCGTTGTCCGTGCCCGCGATCATTTCTTCGAGAGACGAATCGCCCGGCAGCAGGCTGACGTTGGTCATGCGCACGAGCGGTATCCGGTTCCAGCTCGATGCGCGCATCGCTCCGGTCGAGCGCCTGCCGATCCGGCTTGCAGTCTCGCGTGATGACAGGTATTCGGAAAAGATCCCGTCGCGGACGAGGTGGACGCATTGGGCGGGCACGCCCTCGTCGTCGTAGGCGAACGTCCCGAGCCCGCCGAGATGCGTCTCATGGGTTGCGTCGGCGACGAGGTTGACGATGTCGGAGCCATAGCGCAAGTCGCCGAGCGCCTCGGGCGCGAGGAAGCTCGTCCCGGCGAAGTTTATCTCCGAGCCGAGCGCCCTGTCGAGTTCGGTCGGGTGGCCGCACGATTCGTGAATCTGCAGCGCGAGCTGCGATGCGTCGAGAATCAGCGTCATCTCGCCCGATGGACACTGCCGCGCCGAGTGAAGGGCGACGGCCTCGGACGCCACGCGCTCCGCGTGTTCGGGAAGCTTCATTGCCTCCACGATCTCGTATCCGCCGCTCTGGTACTGGCCGCGGAAGGAATTGGGATACGAGCGCACCTGGATTTCTCCGTCCTTGATCGAGGTCGCGCTCATGCCCGCGCCGCTGTGGATGATGCTCTGTTTTATGAGGCTTCCTTCGGAGCTTGCAAAGAGCTGCGTGTCCTTCCAGAAATTCATCGAGCCCTCGGCGATCGTGACTCCGGAAACACTGCGCAGGCCGGAAACCGCGCCGTCGAGAAACGCAAGTTTTTCCTCCAGCGGAACCTCGAAAGGATCCCTGACCATGGGCGTTGCCCACTCATCGGTCGCGGGCTCGACCGGGGCAAGCCGGACCTTTTTCTTTTGAGCCATCCTGCTTGCCCGCGCGATTTCAACGGCCTCTCGCGTGACGCGCTCGACCTCTGCAGCGGAGACGCGGTTGCCGCTCGAAAATCCCCACGCGCCATCCAGGAGGACACGCACGCCGAATCCGTCCGACGCGCCGCGATATGCCGACTCCACTCTTTCGTTCTTGACCAGGATGGATTCGTTGAGTTTCTCGATTATCCTTATGTCGGCGTACTCGGCTCCGGCGAGCTGTGCGATGTTAAGCGCCATGTCTGCCATCGATTCGGGCATCGGTCTATTACATCCTTATGAGGACTTTGAGCGCTTCGGGCCGCGAAGCGAACTCGAAAGCTTCAACCGCCTGTTCCATCGGGAATATCTTGCTTATCATCTCGCTCACGTTGACGCTGCCGTCGGAAAGCGCCTTGAGCGCGGGCCCGAACGGTCCGCAGCGCGAGCCGATTACGGTTATCTCGTTTATGACGAGGGGCGCCAGGTTTGTCGAGAACCTGTCGGCGACGGTGGTCTTCACGACAATCGTGCCGCGAGGCCTGACAAGCGACAGGGCCGTGTCGAATCCTGCGGTCGAGCCGGTGCAGTCGACGACCAGGTCCGCCGCTTCTTTCGACGGCTCATCCGCAGTCGCAGTACGTATCGACCAGCTTTGCGCGAGAGCGAGCTTTTTGGGAGACCTGCCGATAAGCAGCACGTCTGCGCCGGTGTTTTTCAAAACTTGTGCGACCAGGAGGCCGAGTTTGCCGTCTCCGAGTACGACGGCTTTTTTGCCTGCTTCGACCTGCACTTGTTCAAGTATCTCAAAGGCTGCTGCCAAAGGTTCACAGAAAACGGCCGCCTCGATGGGTAGATCTTCTGGCAGGATATGGAGGTTCGAATCGGGCAGGACACAGAAATCGGCCATTGCGCCCTGGTGGTCCAGGATGCCGAGGACGGTTCGCGCGGGGCAGTGAGTGCGCAATCCGGATCTGCAGAACTCGCATTTGCCGCAGCCCAGGTTGATCTCGCCGCCGACGCGCCTGCCGCGAAGATCGGGGTTGTCGCTATCTTCGACCACACCGACGAACTCGTGCCCGAGGATCCCGCTGTAGCCCATGTAGCCGCGGGCGATTTCCAGGTCGGTGTTGCAGATGCCAGCGAGCCGAACGCGCAGGAGCGACTCGCCCGCCCGCCGGCGCGGCTCGGGACAGTCGTGGGTCAGCCTCAGGCTTCCATCATAAATTATAGCTCTCATTTGCCGTTCGCGGGCCGGGCAAGGCTCAGCGGAAAAGGGCGCTGACGGATTCGCCGTTGTGAATTCTCCTTATGGCCTCCGAAAAGAGAGTGGCGACCGAAAGTACGGTTATCCGGTCCAGTTGCTTTTCGGGCGGTACCGGCAAGGAGTTCGTGACGACGAGTTCTTTGAGCTTCGACTTCGCGATCTTTTCGATCGCGTTTCCGACGAGGACCGGATGCACGATGCCTGCGGAGACTTCGGTGGCGCCGAAGTTCAGGAGTTCTTCGGCGGCGTCGACGAGGGTGCCGCCCGTGCTTATCTCGTCGTCGAAGATAATGGCTTTTTTGCCCGCGACGTTGCCGACGATGTTGAGCACCGACGCCTTGTCGTCGTCGGCGAAGCGGCGCTTGTCTATTATTGCAAGCGGCAAATGAATCCGTGCGGCATAGCCCGCGGTCATCTTCACGCCGCCGGCGTCGGCCGCGACGATGACACAGTCTTCGTCGAGCTTGGTGGCGAAGTAGTCGCACAGTATCGGAAGCGCGAGCAGTTGGTCGGCGGGGATCCTGCAAAAGCCCTGTATCTGCGGCGAATGCAGGTCCATCGTCAGTATCCGGTTCGCGCCCGCCGTTTCCAGCAGGTCTGCGCAGAGCCGCGCCGTGATCGAAATGCGAGGCTCGTCCTTTTTGTCGGAGCGCGCGTAAGGGAAGTACGGCACGACGGCGGTGATACGATTGGCCGAGGCGTGTTTTATCGCGTCGATGATTATGAGCAGTTCCATGAAACCTTCGTTGACCGGGTTTGTGGAAGGCTGTATCACGAACACGTCGGCATTTCTGACGTTCTCCTCGATCTTGACCTTGATGTTGTCGTTGGCGAACTTGTGGACCGTTATCTCGCCAAGGCCGATTTCGAGAAGGCCGCATATCTCTTCCGCCAATTCCACGTGTGCGCTGCCTGAGAATACTTTGAGATCATCCCCCATCTAGCACCACCTCATTTGCTTTCTCTCCTCCTGTCTCTCCATGAATCAGTATAGTCTATTCATCCAGGGCCGAGACAATGCGCAGGGCGAATTCGGCCCCTCTTTCCGCAAGTGAGCAGTCCACGTTTTCCAGCGTATCGGTGAGCCAGTGCCAATGCGGGATACCGTCCGACTCGTCGAGCCCCATAAGGCTCAGCGTCTTGTATCCGCGGCTGGAGGCCACCAGCGTGTCGAGAGTCGCCAGTTTGTAAACGTGGGGTCTTATATCTTTAAACTCGTCTTCGGAGGCCAGCCTTTCGGCGATGCAGACCATCTCGGGCGAGGAGGGATACACGTTGAGCATTCCCTCGCCGGTTATGTACCTGAGAGAGCCGCCCCCGAGGTTGTCGAAATTCAGAAAATACGTCGCACCGCGATTGATCTCGTACTGGTGGGACCGCATGAACGACGCCATCCCGACCAGGTTGACCTCCTCGCATCCGGTTGCGAGAAACCACACCTCGAGGTTTTTCGGAGGGTTCTTGGCCAGCTTGTCCGCGACGCCGAGCATCGTTGCGACGCCCGACGCGTTGTCGGAAGCCCCCTGCACGTAGCGCCCGAAAAGCTCGCGGTGCAGCAGGAGGAGTATCGGCAGCAGCATGTAAGCCGTCGACACGAACCGGAGCAGGGACAGCAGGGCGCCGTCGCCGCCGAAGCAGCGGATTATGAGGGTCTGCGTGAGGATGACTTTCATGACAATAGAGATGATGAATGAAGAGCGGAACGAGCCCACGAGCGCCGGGTGAAAACTCAGGCCGCTCCTGGAAGAATCATAATGCGCCGCAACGACCAGCTTCTTTTTTGCGCCCTCGTTCTTGAGTATGCCGAGCACGTTCTGCGACGGGCGCTTGGGCAGTATATTCGCCGCCGCCTTCCACTTCGATGTGCACTCGCCGTAGAAAAAGGCGAGCATCAACGCGCACAGCATCACGCCCCAGAAGGGATGCGCCCATCCGATCGATCCGGCGAGGAAAAAGCCGCCGTAGATGATCATGTAGACCCACGAGAACGACGTGTGCGAGACGAAGTGCTCGAGCCTCGCCTCGAGGCCGAGCGCGGTCATCTCGTCCCTGATGTACTCGGCCGCCTGTCTCTCGTTGTCGGTTGTCGAGCCCCTGTGGCTCCACCGGCAGAGCTGTTCGATGTGTTCCCGAATCGGCATTGCGGTCAGCCTCCGACCTTCACGTTTATCGATGAAGGGATAATCTCGAACTTAGCAGGCAGGAATCCGCCGTGCTCTCCCTCGACGTCGATGAGCACGTCCTCTTCGGACTCGGCGACGAGGGTTTTCCCGCGAAAGCATTCGACCTTTTGGTGATCGATATGTGTGCCCTTGTAAAGTCTCAATATATTTCCAAGGGATCCAATGAAACTCATGTCGTCGAGCACCAGGATGTCGAACAGGCCATCGTCCACCTCCGCCTTCGGCGCGACCCACATGCCGCCGCCGAAGTACTG
>CBFDAY010000007.1:0-19087 GCA_965602895.1 uncultured bacterium | reverse complement strand
TGATATTCAACCTTGGGTGATAATTTTTTCCCAAAGATTCTTTCCAGAACCATCGTAGGCCCGATTTTCAATGCCGCCTTTAAACCGTCAGCCTTGGCTTGATTATGCAGCCGTCCAAGGACTGCGCGGACATTGGGATCGTTCGGGGAAGATATGTTTTCATTTTGCGGCATAGCCCAAGCCTATGATTGGTTTCGCGGGGAACAACAAGCGCCTGCATCGACCGTTGCGGGAAAATGCGCTCAAGTTGTCGCGTCGGAAGGGATCAGCCCGAGGCGCTGCTTGGTCTCCCGCGTGATTGTCTGGAAAATGTCGGGGTTTTCCTTGAGAAATTTCCGCGCGTTCTCTCGCCCCTGTCCGATGTGTTCGTTGTTGTAAGAGAACCACGCGCCGCTCTTTGTGATCACTCCCTGCTCGGCGGCGATGTCGATCAGGCTGCTCTCTTTGGAGATCCCCTCGTGGAAAAGGATGTCGAACTGGGCCTCCTTGAATGGCGGCGCGACCTTGTTCTTGACAACTTTCGCCCTTGTGCGCGCGCCGATAACCTCTTGGCCGTCTTTGATCGTTCCGAGCCGCCTTACGTCGAGGCGGAGTGAAGAGTAGAACTTGAGCGCGCGCCCGCCCGGTGTGGTTTCGGGGTTTCCAAACATGACGCCGATCTTCTCGCGGATCTGGTTGATGAAGATGACGGTCGTCTTCGACTTGTTGATGGAGGCCGTCAGCTTGCGAAGCGCCTTCGACATCAGTCGCGCCTGCAGCCCCATCTGCTGGTCGCCCATCTCGCCCTCGATCTCCGCGCGCGGCGTCAGCGCGGCCACGGAGTCTATGACGACCACGTCGAGCGCTGCGCTGCGCACGAGCATATCGGTGATCTCGAGCGCCTGCTCGCCGCTGTCGGGCTGTGAGATAAGCATCTCGTCAATGTTCACGCCGAGCAGCTGCGAGTAGTCGGGATCGAGCGCGTGCTCGGCGTCGATGAAAGCCACCACGCCGCCCCCCTTTTGGGCCTGGGCGACGATGTGGAGCGCGAGAGTCGTTTTGCCCGATGATTCCGGCCCGAAAATCTCGATGACCCTGCCGCGGGGGATTCCGCCCACGCCGAGCGCAAGGTCGAGCGAAATGATGTTGGTCGGGATGGCCGGGACACGCGAGGCCAGCGCCGCGTCGCCCAGCTTCATTATAGAGCCCTTGCCGAACTGTTTTTCGATTTGCGAGATGGTGATCCCGAGAGCCTTTTCCTTTTTATCGGCGTCATTGTCAGCCATGTTCGATCCCCTCTATGAGAGCCTTGATTAGATGAGAGCCAGCCGTCTTAGCGCCCCACACTTACCTGCAAATTCTATCCGATAAGGCGGCCGTTTGCAAGTCACAATATTTTTTTCGGGCCGAACGAGGGCGGGAGAGGATATGAAGCTCTCCTCAAGCCAACGGGATCGCCTTGAGTTCGGTGTAGACGGGACCGGAGGGGAGCGTCTTGCTTTTCATGACCGAGATTTTTTCCGCCCGCATCGAGCCGATGAAAATGTTTCTCTCCTCTTCCAAAAGCCTGCAGAGGTTGGAAATCCCTTGTCGGCCTTTGACTCGTCCGATGGTCAGATGCGCCTTGAACTCTCTTTCTTCCTTCGGGAATCCGATACGCTCAAGCTCGCTCTCCACCATTTGCTGGAGCTTTTTCACCTCTTCGGCTCCCTTTTCGATGCCCAGCCAGACGATCCGCGGACGCTTTATGTTCGGGAAACAGCCGACCGCCTTCATCTCGAGTTCTATAGGGTCAAAGCCCGCCGCCGCGCGCTCGCATGCGGCGCAGACTTCGGGGAGTCGATCCTCTTCGACGTTGCCGAGGAACTTGAGCGTAAGGTGCGTATTCTCGGGAGCGACCCATTTGACGCTCGCCTTTGACGAGACAAACCTCTCGACCAGTTCGGTGAGTGTGTGGTGGAGCGAGCCGTGGAGATTAATGGCTATGAACGTCCGAACGACGGGCATGCGCGCTCATCCTCCCGCGCCGGGGTCGCCGCCCATTTGGGCATCGTAGAGATGCAGGGGAATCCCTATATCGACGATCCTTAGCTGGCCGGTGTGGTTGCGGGCGCGGGGGTTTTCGAAAGCTTTCTTGGGGAGCTGGAAGGTGACCGTCGCGTTGGCGACGACCGCGATGCCGAGCGGTTTGCCGGTGACTCCGTCGAGTCCCGATGGTATATCGACGGCGAGGACGGGGCAGCCGGCCGCGTTTATCAATGCTATCACTTCGCGATAAAGGCCCGAGACCTCTCCCGAAAGGCCGGTGCCGAGCAGGGCGTCGACGATAATTCCGCATTGCCTCATTCGCCTGCGAAGCTCGGGCAGCGATTTTTTTGTCACCTTGATTATAGGGACACCCATCTGCCTGAGGATGCGCAGGTTCACGCGCGCGTCGCCCTTGATCCCGGACATGGCGCCCACGAGGAACACGTGTGTCTCGATGTCGTTGTTTATCAGGTGGCGCGCAACGACGAAGCCGTCACCGCCGTTATTGCCGCGTCCGCAGAATACCAGCGCAGGCACGTTTCTGCCCGCCATGCCGTTATACGCATGCTCGAACACGGCGCGTCCGGCGTTTTCCATCAGGACGACGCCGGGGATGCCGATCGTGTTGATGGCGAAGGAGTCGATGCGCCTCATTTCGTCGGGTGTGACATATCTGAGCGTCATCGGATCACCTGCAGGGTCTGTGAGCTGAAAACTCCCAATCGGAGTCAATCATAACACAGCGCGGAGGCCTTTTCAATGAAATGGCATGATGCCCGCCTGCGCGCCGGCATCCGAAACCGCAGATTTTCGCCGGCCGGTGAATAAAGAATATGGGTTGAGCGGCGAATTGGAATAAACACAAGCAAGAAGGCCTCCGCTGTCCGCAGCGAAGGCCTCCCGCCTGCTGTTACGCCTTCAGCACGAGGACTTACACTTGCAGGTCCCGCTGGTTTTGAGAGCTACTTTGCGGATTTTCACTACAAACCACCTCCTTCTGAAGGGTTAACGCGGCAATCCGTTGGCCGCGCACATCACCGCATCTTTGCCGAGGGCATCCCCGGCCATCTCCGCCCTGTAGCGGCAGCCTCCCCTGCACTCGGCGAGCAGATCGCAATCACAGCAGAGCTGATCGATCTTCACCCGGGGAACATTCTGCCAGCTCGGGGCCAGGCCGTCGTCGAGAGCGCCTGCGGGCGAATCGGCGTAGAATCCGCATTTGCATATGGTTCCGTTCGCCATGACCGCGCATAGATGGGCGCCGCATGCCCAGTCGCCTCCGCCGGAGAAATGGACGCCTCCGCCGAATGCGCGCGCGAGGATCGGCCCGATCTCCTGCGGATTTATCTCCGCCAAGCTGTCTTGCTGCCAGCGACCGGCGCGCGCGGGCGCATCGATGCTCCACTCTTTGGCGCCGACACTCTCTACAATTTTTTCCAGTTTATCGAAGTCGGCGAGGTTGGCCGAGTGTATCATTGTCGCAACCGAGACGTCGACGCCCGTCTCGGTCAGATTTTCGAGCCCTCGCAGCGCTCTCCCGAAGCTCCCCGGACCCCTCAAAGCATCGTGAGAGGCCTCCACGCCATCGAGGCTGACTTGCACTTCGTGCGCCCGCAGGCGTTTTGCGGCCGATGGATCGTCGAAAAGCGTGCCATTTGAAAGGACTATCGTTCGGAACGAGAACTCGTCGAACATCTCGTTTATCTCCCAGAACAGGGGGTGCAAAAGGGGCTCTCCGCCGGAGATCATCAGGCGGAGCCCCTGCAATTCGTCGAATTCCTCCATCACCCGCCTTATCCGGTCGAGCGGGAGATCGAGCGTCTCGACGTCGCCGTGAAAACAGTGGGCGCATCTAAGATTGCAGCGGGTCGTTATGTGCAGCAGGAGGTACCGGAGGGAGGGAATCGGGCTCTGGACAGGCGGGGTTTGGGGAAGGCGATTCCCGCCGCGGACCAGAATTTCCTCCTCGAGGCAGTAGTCCAGGAATTCCTTGTCGCCCTTCTCAACCGCCGCTGCATCTGCCGGAGCCGACAGGCTTTGAAGGAAATCAAAGGCCTCCCGATCGAGTTCATAAAGTTCGTCGCTCGCCTTGTCGAAAACGCAGGGCTCTTCGAGCAATCTGAGCGAGCATCGAGGGCTAAGCGTCAGATGTGTTTGAGCGAATTGCATCTATGATCTTCTCGACGGTGACCACCTTCTTGTCGAGCAATAGCTTGATAAGAAGATAGGCGCCGCAGGCGAGGTGTTCGTCTTCGCCTTCCTTGTAGAAATCACAGTCGCCGCATGCGAATTTCGTGAGACCTTCCTGTGTCTTCAGACAGTCGGGATCGTTCAGGAATTTTTCGGCATTCTTGAGCAGGTTAGGAAAAGGCATCGTCGGCTCCCTTTGTTTTTCACGGGAGGTTAAGGTTCCGCTTAGGCATGTACGACACGTTGACTACCGACACTAATTTTAACATACATTTCCCGGGCATGCAACTGACCGGCCTGCGCCTTGAAAGTAATCCCCGTTTCTGCTAAAATTAATATTTGCAAGGAGTAACGAAGGAGTGAGTTTTGGATGGGACCTGAGAGCGTGGCCGATAATACCTCGGGAACAATCAGCGTCGTCATACCCACCTACAATGGAATCGACTACATTGCGGACTGTCTGAACTCACTCCGCGAGCAGTTGCGCAAGCCGGACGAAATAGTCCTCGTGGACGACGGTTCCACCGACGGCACCGCCTCCTTTGTGGGGAAATCCTATCCCGAAGCCCGCTACATCAGGCTCGATGCCAACCATGGTTTTGCAACGGCCGTGAACGAGGGAATTCGCCACTCCAAAGGCGCCTATATCGCGCTCCTCAATAACGATACCCGCGCCGAGCGGGAATGGATTCAAGAACTGGCAAAGATCCTGGATGAACAGCCCGCGGTCGGCTTTTGCTCCTCAAAAATGCTCTTTGCCGACCGACCGGATGTGATAAACTCCATCGGAGTGGGATTTACAAACGCCGGGATGGCGGTCGATGTCGGTCGCGGTCGACGTGACGGCGAAGAGTTCCGGCATCCTCGCCGGATATTCGGCGCTTGCGCTGGTGGGGCGATGTATCGGAGGGCGTTGTTTGACGAAATCGGCCTCTTTGACGAGGACCTGTTCATGTGGTACGAGGACGTCGATCTGAGCTTTCGCGCCCAGCTCGCAGGCTTCAAGTGTGTCTACGTGCCGACGGCCGTCATCTATCATGTGGGCGGCGGAACGTCCTCGTCCGCCGACAATTTGCACCTCCACTACTGTTCGCGGAATCAGATACTTGTAATGGTGAAGAACCTTCCCGGTCCGCTTCGCCTTAGATATTTCACGCGCATGGGCTGGGTGTGCCTTAAACATTCGTTCAAGATGCTGCTCGAAGGAAAGCCGGCCGTCGTCGGAGGATATCTGGCGGCGCTCAGAGACCTGAGATTATTTCTCAATAAGTATCGGACTAATTCAAATTCTTCGACGGTTTCGGCTGAAGAGATCAACAGGCTCCTGACGCTCAATCAGGTGGGAGAGGAGCTTTCGGGGGAGAGCGACGGATAAGGTCGCCTGGATGTCGAGGATACGGGTGGAAAAGGGTCTGATAAGCGTAATTATCCCGAATTACAACGGTGAGGCATTCCTCTCCGAGTGCCTGGACTCGCTTCTTGAACAATCGTTTAAGGGTGTCGAGATCATAGTAGTCGACAATGCCTCGAAAGATGGGTCGGTCGAGTTGGTGCGGAAAAAGTATCCCGGCGTGCGCCTGGTGCGGCTCGATGCAAACCGGGGTTTCTCCACGGCGGTAAACGCAGGCATAGCGGCTTCGCGGGGGGAATTCGTCCTGCTCTTGAACAGCGACACGCGAACCGAGGTTGATTTCGTCGCCGAACTGCATAAGGCGCTGTCGGAAAAGGCGTCGGCAGCCTCGATGGCCGCCCCGAAGATGCTTTTCGCGCGCGCGCCCGACACCATCAATTCGCTTGGGCTGGGCTACGGCATAACTGGAACAAATCACGACATCGGATTCGGTCTCAAGGACGGTCCGCGGTTCGGGTCGCCGAGTTGGGTTTTCGGCCCCTGCGGAGGCGCGGGGATGTATCGCCGGAACATGCTTGAGGATGTCGGCCCGTTCGATGAGGATTTCTTCATGTACTACGAAGATGTCGATTTCTGTTTTCGCGGCCAGCTCGCGGGCCACAAGTGCGTTTTCGTTCCGACTGCGCGTGTTTACCACATCGAGGGCGCGAGCGGGGAATCTCTGCCGAGGCCTCGGAATTTCTATTTCGCTCGCAATTCGTTTACCGTGATGGTGAAGAATTTCCCCCGGCGGCTCCTGCTGAGGTATTGGCATGTTGTGCTTTGGGAGATGGCCAAGAGGGCGGGATCGGCCCTGCTGAAGGGTGATATCTCGGCGCTGTCTGGCTATGTTGCGGCCCTTCCGGGCATCAGAAACGCCCTGAAAAAGCGCGTCGAGGCGCAAAAGCGGAAGAGAGTGTCCGACACTTATATCGAGGGTATTTTGCGCAAGAACCAATCCGTTCTCAAGGAAATCAATCTTGGCGGAAGGCCAGTCGAGGAGCCTCAATGAAGCTGGCGTGCGTGGGCCCTCTGAGTCCATTGAAGACGGGGGTTTCCCATTTCAGCGAGAATCTGCTCCCTTTCCTGGCGAAGCGGTGCGAGATCAAGCTTTTCACCGATGCCCATCCGCCCGCCTCGACGCCTATATTGCGCAGGTTTGCCGCGGCTCCCATATCCGCTCTCGCCTCGGAAGCGGAGGCGTTTGACGCCATTCTGTATCACATGGGGAACCACTACCGGTTTCACAGGCGCGTTTTTGAGGCGCTTTTGAGGTTCCCCGGCGTTGTGGTGCTGCACGATTGCGTTCTCAATCAGTTTTTTGCGAAGTACGCGCTCGAACGAGGCAATTTCGGCGTGTTCCGACGACTGTTCGAGCGCTGCTATGCCGATTTGGGATCGGAGGAGGCCCATCGGTTTTTCGAGCAAAGGGGTGATCCATACCGATATCCGATGGCGGGTGTTATCGCCATGTGCTCGCGCGGCACGATTGTGATGAGCGACTACGGCCGTGGAATCGTCCGCGAGGAAGCCCCGGACGCGGAGGTACTGAGAGTGAGCTTTCCGCACTTTCGATCCGGGGGCTCATCCGAGCCGGATGACGTGGTGCGCCGGGAATTCGGCATAGCGCAAGGATGCTTTGTCGTGACGTCAATCGGTCACATGGCGCCGGCGAAAAGGATAGACGTGGCGATCGAGGCCTTTCGCAGGTTCAATGAGAAATTTCCAAACAGCGTTTTTCTGCTGGCGGGCGACGAGTCGCCGCGATTGTCGGTATCGGAAATGATCGCCGCCGGGTCGTTGAAAAACGCTTCGTATCTTGGTTATCTTCCGCGTGCTGATCTTGATGGACTCGTGCAGGTGTCCGACGCGTGCATCAATTTGCGGTATCCCAGCAACGGCGAGATGTCGGCCAGTCTCCTCGACATGTTCGGTAGCGGCAAAGCCGTGGCCGTTTCCGACTACGCCCAGTTTGCGGAATTTCCCGATGATATATGCGTGAAGATCGGCCTCGGCCCCAATGAGGTCGAGCGTCTCGCCGACGAGCTGCTCGATCTTGCACGCAATGAAGACCGTCGATTCCGCATTGGCGAGGCCGCGAAGAAACACGTCCGGAGGCATCATAGGCCCGAGGATGTCGCCGAGGCGATATTGCGCTTTGCGGAGGCCCAATCGAAGTCTGAACCGATTCTTGCCCGCAGTGAAATCGACGATCTGCTGCTTTCCGACGGCTTGCCCAGGCGTTTGAGGCAGATGATCGCATATAACGCGAGACGGTTGGCGGGCTATTCCAGGGAGCGAGGCGTGATCGGGACGGCCCGGCAGGCCCTGAGGCGCGCGTTCGACAGAACGGCGTGAGGGACGGAAACATATGCGCATCGCCATAGACGCGACTCCCATTATCAACCGAAGCGGCACGGGATATTACACTCAGAAGCTGATAGAGTTTTTGGGTCGCGCCGACGGCGAAAACAAGTATGTGCTTTTTTGTCCCAACGGATACTCGACCGATCTCGAGCATGTCGGGATGTTCGATTATCCCAATTTTCGAATCATCGAGCTGCGCTCGCGCGGGCAGGCCGCACTGGCCCTGTGGAGGCAGTTGAGCCTGCCGGGGCAGTTGCGCAAGCTTCGAATCGACCTGATTCATTTTCCATCGTTCATCGCCTCGCTCAGGACGGATATCCCTTCCGTCGTGACCGTTCACGACCTTTGCTTTGCGTTTTTCCCCGAGGCCTTTTCCATGCTCCGGCGGCCTTATTACAAATTCATAATTCCCAGGAGCGTCAGGCGCTGCGACAGCATCATCGCGGACTCCGATTCCACAAGAAAAGACATACTCAAGCACCTGTATACCGGGGACGGCCCCGTGCAGACGGTCCACCTGGGCGTCGATCCGGTTCGCTTTTACTACGTCGCTCAGGAGTCCGAGCGCGAGGGGATGCGCCGGCAATTTGGGTTGCCGAAAGATTTCATTCTCTACGTCGGCACTCTGGAACCGCGCAAGAATATTCCCCGCCTGATAAGGGCGTTCGCTTACGGGGTCGTCTCGAAGGGGCTTCCATATCATCTCGTCATAGCGGGAAGGAAAGGATGGCTCTTTGATGACATATTTCATGAGGTCAGCTCTCTGAACCTGGAAGACAGGGTCCATTTCCCCGGTTTTATCGAGTCCTCCAGGCTGGCCGCGCTATACAGCCTGGCGCGCGCGCTCGCGTATCCGTCCTTGTACGAGGGGTTCGGCCTGCCGTGTCTGGAGGCGATGTCGTGCGGCACGCCGGTGGTAACTTCAGATCGCTCGTCGCTGCCTGAGCTGGTAGGGGACTGCGCTCTGATCGTAGATCCGATGTCGGTCGATTCGATAGCGGGCGCATTGCAGAAGATTTGCTCCGACGATGAATGTCACAAGACATTGTCCGAACGCGGGCCCCAGCGCGCGAGCCATTTTTCCTGGCTGACTACCGCGAAGGAAACAGTGGAAATTTACAATAGTACGATTGCTCCAGCCCGATGAAGATCCTTCAAGTATACAAAGACTACTATCCCCCGGTAGTAGGCGGAGTGGAGAAACATATCGCGCAGCTCTGCAATCATTTCAAGCAAAAATATGAGGTAGAGGTTCTCGTGTGCAACAGGGAGCCCCTGACGCGGATCGAGAATGTCGACGGCGTAAGGGTGATCAAAGTGGGGCAGATAGGGCGCATACAGTCGGCGCCCATCGCTCCGAGCTTTCCCTTTTGGCTCAGGAAGACCAAGGCCGACATCTTCCATTACCACATGCCCAATCCCACCTGCGAGTTTTCGCATTTGCTGGCAAGGCCGCCGGGGGTGGTCGTTGCCACGTATCACAGCGATATCATCCGGCAGGAGTTTCTTCTGAAGCTCTATGGTTCGTCGCTTCGCAAGTTTCTCTCTCGCGTCAGCGTCATAATGCCGACCTCCGACGTTTACGCCGACAGGTCTTCGCAGTTGAGCGGATTCAGATCCAAATGCGAGATTGTCCCGCTGGGCGTGGACACGCGGCGTCTGGACGACGCCGCCTCAAGGATGAAATCCGAGATAGAAAAGCTGCGCAGCATTTTCGGGCCCGAATTCATCATGTTTGCGGGCAAGCTGAGATACTACAAGGGATTGCAGTTTCTGATCGAGGCAATGCCGGAGATAGGGGTTCCGCTCGTTATCATCGGGAACGGTCCGATGGAGCGTGATCTCAAGGCGCTCGCGTCGAACTACGGCGTCGCCGAGAAGGTTCATTTCATCGGCGAGGTAAGCGACGATGATCTCGCGGCCTTTTATCACGCCTGTTCACTTCTGGTTCTGCCATCGGTGTTCAGGAGCGAGGCCTACGGGCTGGTCCAGCTCGAGGCGCACGCGTGCGGCAAGCCGGTTGTGAGCACTCGCCTCGGCACCGGGGTAGAATTTGTCAACATGGACGGCAAGACCGGCCTGATAGTGCCGCCCGCCGATTCGACGGCTCTCGCCAGGGCCGTTAACGAACTGCTTTCCGATACGGAGCGCCGCAAAAGGATGGGCGATTTTGCCCGCCGGCGCGCGCAGAGCGAGTTCGATCTTCAGCTCATGTTCGACAGGGTGGAGGCCGTCTACAAGAAGGCGTTGGCCGACAAATCTCAAGCATCCCTTCCATGAGCCTTGCTCTCACATTTCAAAGCGAGGTTTGATTGGGCGCGTCGCGCTATGCTAACATTACATCCAAAGCATTCGATCCGTCGCACCGATAAAATTATATGTGGTACCTGATATATTTCTACATATTCACTGTTTCGGCCTTGCTCGGCCTTGCCATGACCCGGTTCATGATATGGCTCTCGCACCGCGTGGGCGTATATGATCTGCCCGAAGGGCGAAAGGACCACGGCGAGCCTGTGCCGTACCTCGGCGGGGTCGCGATATATCTTTCGTTCATGGGGATAATAGCGGTGCACATTTGGCTTCTGAATATTTTCAGTGACAATGTCGCATTTGTTACAAAGATCTCCGGACACCTGCACTATACCGCGGCGCTGGGAGAGAAACCGGCGGTCCTGCGAGCCCTGGGGATAGTGCTGGGCGGCACGCTCGTTTTCGTGGTGGGTCTTGTCGATGACATCCGCGTGCTTCGCGCACGCGTGAAACTGGCCGCACAGATAGTCGCCGGCCTGATTCTTGTTGTCTGCGGCGTCAGGCTGGAGCTGTTCATCGGCTCGCCGCTCATCACAGCCGTCGTGACTATCATGTGGGTGGTGTTCATAGTCAACGCTTTCAATTTCATGGACAACATGGACGGCCTGTGCGCCGGGGTCGCGCTCATCGCCGCGCTCGTCTTTTTCCTGGTGGTTTTCCCGCTTAACCAAACCCTTACGGCGGCCATATTGCTGGTGCTTGCCGGCTCGGCGCTCGGGTTTCTTTATTACAACTTCAATCCGGCAAAAATATTCATGGGCGACGCGGGCGCGATGTTCCTTGGATTCATCATAGCCTCGTTGACCGTCGCGGGCACATTCTACATGCCCGACCACATGAGCCGGTGGGGCCTGCTCACTCCCATTTTCGTGCTCGGCGTTCCCATATTCGACACGATCGGCGTCATATACCTGCGTTGGCGCGCGGGAGTGCCCCTACACGTGGGCGACAACAGGCATTTTTCGCACAGGCTCGTCAACCTCGGCATGAGCAAGCGCGATTCGGTCATTTTCATCTACCTCGTCGCCATTTCCGTGGGATTGGGCGCGACGCTGCTGAGATACGTCGGACTGCTCGGGGCGGCGACCCTGTTTGTTCAAACGCTCGGAATCTTCGCAATCATAATTCTGCTGATGATAGCCGACCGCGAGAAACGGATAAGAGAGCAATCGGACAGGCACGAATGAGTCGCAAGGCGAAAAAAAAGCGCGCCCGATCCGACGCCGGTCGAAAAAAGCAGGAGCCGTCCACCGAGCGGGATTCGATCTATTCCATAGCGGACAACCTGCTGTTCTCCGGCGTCCTCCTCATTCTTTTCCTGCGGCCGTTCATTTCGGGACGCACTTACCCCCATTACAACCACTTCTTTCACATCGCCGTCTGTGCGGTGACGATCTTGTGGCTTCTCAAAAGCTACAGGCGCGGGAAGCTGGAACTGCACGACCGCCTGCTGACGGGTTTTGCGGGCGCGTTCGTGGTGGTATGCTCGATAACACTTTTCACCACGGTAAGCAAAGGCCTGACTCTCAGGTATACCTATGAAATCATCAGCTATACGCTGTTGTTCCTTGTAATCGCGAACAATTTTAGGGACCGCTCTTCGTTAAAGGCGGCGGTCGTGGCCATATTGCTGGCCGCGCTGCTTGTGAACATCTACGGTATCTATCAGCGATACTACACCTTGGAGCAAACCCGGCTTCATATCGATGCCGTCATCAGATCAGGCAACTCGGATATGCTGCCCGGGATTCCGCTGAACACTGACATTCTTCACAGGCTCCAGTCGGTAAGGGTCTTTTCGACTTTTCTCTATCCCAACGCGTACGGCCTTTTTCTGGCGCTTGTGGGCGCCTTGACGATCGGTTTTGCATGGAGCATGCATGAGAGCATGAGAAAAATTGTCCGGTCGATCCCGGGCAATCCTTTTAGCCCAAGGCCTGAAGTTCCCGGATACTTGCTGTCCGAACCGACAGAAACCAGCCAAATTGCATTTATCAAGTCGTGGCTTGAATCCGGGGCTGTGAGATTTGTTCTCAGGGCCCCTTTTTATCTTGCAGTTTTCGCGTGGCGCATTGGCAGGCTATTGCCGCTGCCGCTTTTCGCCGTCTCCTGTGTTTTGATACTTTGGAATCTTTGGCTCACCTACTCGCGCGGCGGCTGGCTGAGCGCTATTGTCGTTGTGCTCGTATTCCTCGCGGTAAGATATCTGAGGAGGGGTGGGATTCCGGCGCACAAGATCGCCGCGATGATCTTCGTCGCGGTCCTGCTGGTCACCGCTTTAACATCCGCCGATGCCCTCTCCGCCGATACGGTCCAGGTGCACGAAGAATCCGTCATATCCAGGCTGAGGGATTCGTTCTCGGTCAAGCAGCGCATTTCCTACTGGAGGGCGGCGCTCGAGATGGTCAAGGACAACCCGTGGCTCGGTGTTGGCTGGGGCGCTTTTGAAAAGGCCTATCCGCGCTACATGGTGCTGGGCGGATATCCCGTAAAGCTGGCCCACAACAATTATTTCCAGGTATGGGCCGAGACCGGGATTGCCGGCCTGAACGCTTTCGTCGGGATGTGGCTGGTATTCCTGTATACGTTTTGGCGAAAAGCGCGGTCCGGCGCCGCGGGCGATCTGCGCGGCATCGCGTGCGGCCTCGGAGCGGCGCTGATCGGTTTCATGGTAAACAGCGTGGTGGATTTCGGCCTGTACCTCCCGGCGATAATGTATTATGTCTATGCGTTTCTCGGTCTCCTCGTCGCCGTGCCGACCGACCGGGATGAGAAGGACAAGTTCGTGTTTCGGTTTCCCGCATTCCCGGCCGTCGCGCTCATCGTTGCGACGTGCTTTTTCGTCGGATCCATTTATAGATCCTACATGGGGCTGAGCCTGTTCATGCGTGTGGAAGATGAGAGGAACAAGGCATTCCCGACGCAATTTGCAATGGGGAAGGGAATAAAGCCGGATCCCGCAAGGCAGCAAAATGTGCTGAGAGAGAGCGTCAAGCTGCTGAGAAGATCTATAGCATACTTCCCGCTGTCCGGCGAGACACATCATATGCTCGGCGACACACATCTCAGGTTGTCGAAAATGGAAAAGAAGCCCTACCTGCTGAGCGACGCGATAAGGCATTTCGAGCGCGCGGCCGAGCTGAACCCGCTGTCGCCCGAGGTCTTCCAATCGCTCGCGACGGCATACTGGATTGCCGGAAACACAACCGAGAAGGCCGAATTGTTTCAGCGGGCGCTCGAGGCCGAACTGAGGGCCTCGGAGAACTTTCCCGTTAATCCGGAGTATCATGATAAACTTAGGCAGATATATGAATCTCTCGGCATGGACGAAAAGGCCAAAGAAGAAAGGCGGAAGTTCAACGAACTGAAAAAGCACTACAGGAGGTTCTAACCATCAGGGGGCAATCATGAGGATACTCGTAATACACGGCCCGAATCTTCAGCTCCTGGGCAAGCGAGAGCCGGAGGTATACAGCAGCAAGACTCTCAATGAAATCAACAGCGAGATCCGCAAGCGTGCAAAAGCGCTTGGGGCGACGGTGACGGTTTTCCAGTCGAACAGCGAGGGCGCGTTGGTCGACAAGATCGGTTCTGCGATGGGCAAATATGATGCGCTCATCATCAATCCCGGCGCCTACACCCATACAAGCATCGCCATCCGCGACGCTATCGCCGGCTCCGGGCTGACCGCCGTCGAGGTTCATCTTTCAAACACGGCTGCGCGCGAAGAGTTCCGTCGCCACTCGTTCACGGCCGCCGTCTGCAAGGGGGTCATTGTCGGCTTCGGTCCCGTCGGCTACCTGCTTGCCCTCGAGGCGCTCGCCTGGGAGGCCGCAAGTGAGTAGCCGCATCGAGGCCGTTCGCGATAAGCTCGACGAAAAGGGGGCCGACGCCTTTATCTGCTACAGCCACCCGAATTATCTATACCTGTCGGGATTCACGGGCTCGCTCGCAATAGTCATCATCTCGCGGTCGCGCGCCGTCATAATCAGCGATTTCCGCTATCGCACCCAGATTTCCGAGGAAGTGAGCGGCTTTGACTACGTCGAGATAAAGGGCCCGCCCGAGGAAACCGTCCTCAATCAAATCGGCGAGCTGGATATCCGCAGACTCGTCTTCGAGTCGGCCTATTTGACCTATCGCAATTACGTGCAGCTCAAGTCGATTGAATCGTTGGAACTCGTTCCCTCGGAAAGCTGGATCGAGGACCTGCGTTGCGTCAAGGATCAGGGCGAGATCGAGCTTATCGAAAAGGCCGCCTCAATCGCCGATGCCGCCATCGAGGAGATCTCCCGCGAAATAAGGCCCGGCACGAGTGAAAAGCAGGCGGCGAACCGCATCAACGAGCTGATACGCTCGCTCGGCGGCAAGAAAGAGGCGTTTGACCTGATCGTCGCCTCGGGCCCGCGCTCCGCGATGCCCCACGCACAGCCGACCGACCGGGAAATCCGGTCCGGAGAGCCTATCGTCGTCGACATCGGGGCGCAGTTCGAGGGGTATCACTCCGACTTGACAAGGACGATATGGTTGGGTAAAATTGAAAAGCCGCAAGTCCTTGAGATATATGAGATAGTCGGAGAGGCTCAGGCGGCCGCGATCGAAGCGATCCGGCCCGGCATGACCGGCGTGGAGGTGGACGCGGTCGCGCGCGACTTGATAGTCGAGGCCGGCTATGCGGACTTCTTCGGTCATGGTCTCGGCCACGGAGTCGGTCTGGACGTGCATGAATCGCCGACGGTCTCAAGGCTTGGAAAAGGCAAAATCGAGCCCGGCATGGTTTTTACGGTTGAGCCGGGCATTTATATTCCCGACATGGGAGGCGTCCGCATCGAAGATATGATTGCGGTCACCGACCGGGGGTGCCGCAGACTTACCAAATCGGCTCATCGGCCCGAAATCAGCAAGTGAGCGGAAAGGGAAGGCCGGTCATGAATTTCATCAAAACGATCGTACTCATAATTTTTTCCGGAGCCTTGTTCATTACATCGGTTCTTGTCGTATTCATCGGGCTGCTGGCCGTTGACCCACAGATAACGGACGTGGTGATTCATACGGTCTCAAATGTTGGTAACCCTTTCATTCCGATAGGTGTCGGATTAATCGCGGGCATTATCAGCCTGTATCTCCTCTCGCTTGTCGGCCGCGATTCGGATTCGAAGGGCACATTCACGTTCGACGGGGACAAGGGCCCCGTGGACATCTCGCTTCGCGCGCTTGAGAACTATATCGGAAAACATTTCGCCGGGAAATCCGTCGTGCACAGCGTCCGCACGCGCGTCGGCGCATCGAGGGACCGCAAGAAAATCCGCGTGCGCGCGTCCATCAACGTATGGTCCGAACAGAGCCTGAAAACGGCGGGCGAAACCGTGCAGCACGAGATAACCCGCTGTCTGAACGAAGGGCTCGGTCTCGACAACGTGGAGTCCGTGCGCGTTTCCGTGGACAAGATAATCGCCAGCAAATCGTCCAAACCCATTCTGCAAAGGCTGGCGACCGCGAAACCGGAACCCGCAGAGCCGCCCGACGAGGAAAGCGACTGACATGCCGCTCTTCGCGATGCCGCGCATGGAGCCATCCCGATGCTAGCCAAGCGGATCATCCCGTGTCTCGACGTAAAAGACGGGCGCGTGGTCAAGGGAATAAACTTCGTCGGACTTCGCGACGCCGGCGACCCTGTCGAGATAGCGAAAAGGTACGATAAAGAACAGGCCGATGAGTTGGTGTTTCTCGACATAACGGCCTCATACGAGAAGCGCGCCATAATGCTGTCGGTCGTCAGCCGCACCGCCGAGCAGGTGTTCATGCCGCTTACCGTCGGCGGCGGGATACGCGAGATCGAGGACATACGCGAACTCCTCAGCGCGGGCGCCGACAAGATTTCGATTAACACGGCGGCCGTCAACGATCCCGACCTCGTCGCGCGCTCGTCGGACCGCTTCGGAAGCCAGTGCATCGTCGTCGCCATAGACGGCAAGCGAACCAAGATCGGCTTCGAGATATTCATACACGGCGGGCGAACGCCGACCGGCATCGACGCCTTCGAGTGGGCCGAGCGAGTCACCGAATTGGGCGCGGGAGAGATACTCCTCACGAGCATGGACTACGACGGCACCCAGGACGGCTACGACATCGAGCTGACGAGCGAGATCGCGAGGAGGGTGTCCATCCCGGTGATAGCCTCCGGCGGCGCAGGCAAGCTGGAACACCTTTACGAGGCCCTCACGGCCGGCAGGGCCGACGCCGCGCTGGCCGCGTCGATCTTCCACTACCAGACCTACTCGATCAAAGAGGCGAAGGAATACCTCAGGTCGCGCGGAATATGCGTGAGGGATTACGACGGAATCGGCAAATGAATATTCTCGACACGATAAAATTCGACACGCACGGCCTCGTGCCCGCAATTGTCCAGGACAGCGAGACGGGCGAAGTGCTGATGATGGCTTACATGAACCGGGAGGCCCTCGAGCTGACGGTCACGAGCGGGACGACCCACTTCTACAGTCGCTCGCGCAAGAAACTGTGGCGCAAGGGCGAGACCTCCGGCCACGTGCAGTCAGTGGAGGAAGTGCGCACCGACTGCGACGCAGACGTGATTCTTGTCAAGGTGCGCCAAAAGGGCGCGGCCTGCCACGAGGGTTACAGGTCCTGCTTTTTCCGAAAGACCGAGGACGGCTCGGAGTGGGAAATCACAAGCGAACCGCTTTTTGATCCCGAAAAAGTCTACGGGAAGAGATAGCGCAATACCATAAGAAGAAGCCGACCATGTACACGCCTACGTGGGAAGAGTTTAAAGAAAAGGCCGGAGACGGCAACCTGATCCCCGTCTGCCGCGAGGTGCTCGCCGATCTTGAGACACCCGTGTCGGCTTTTCTCAAGATTGACAACGGCAGCTATTCCTTCCTGCTCGAAAGCGTCGAGGGCGGCGACAGGATCGCGCAATATTCGTTCCTCGGCTCGAATCCCTCGGTGATCTTCCACTCAAAGGGCAGGGAGGTTACGATCGTTGAAAACGGCGAGTCGAGGAAGCTCGAGAGCGACGACCCGCTCGGTTGCCTGAAAGACCTGATGGTTCGGTACAGGCCGGTAGAGGTCGAGGGCATCCCGCGCTTTTTCGGAGGCGCGGTCGGCTATGTCGGCTACGATACCGTGCGTTTTTTCGAAGAACTGCCCGACGACACGGAAGACGACCTCGATCTGCCCGACATGTTCTTCGTGATCACCGACAAGATCCTGATCTTCGACCACGTCAATCACAAGATAATGGTCGTCTGCAACGCCCGCATCGAGGATGATCCCGAGGCCGCTTACCGCGAGGCGACCCGAGAGATAGACGCGATGGTCGGCTCGCTCCAGCGCCCGCTCGAATATCCGAAATACAGGGCCCCGAAATCGCCGTCCAAACTCGAACTCGTGTCGAACTTCGTGCGCGAGGAATTCGAGGAGACCGTCAGGATAGCAAAAGAATATATACGCGCCGGCGACATATTCCAGGTGGTGCTATCGCAGCGGTTCTCCACGAAGGTTAAGGCCCCGCCGTTCGACATATATAGGGCGTTGCGTTCGGTCAACCCTTCTCCGTACATGTTCTACTTGAGCTTCGGCTCGCTTAAGCTCGTGGGCGCCTCCCCCGAGCTGCTTGTGCGCGTCGAAGACGATGTGATCGATCTGCGACCCATCGCCGGCACGCGGCCGCGCGCGCTGAAGGAGTTCGACGACGTCGAGCTTGAGCGCGACCTTCTCTCCGACGAGAAAGAACGCGCCGAACACATCATGCTCGTCGACCTGGGGCGGAACGACATAGGCCGCGTCTCCGAACTTGGCTCGGTTCACATGACGGAGTTAATGGTGATCGAAAGATACTCCCATGTGATGCACATCGTGTCGAACGTCAGGGGGCAACTCCGGAGTGATTGCGGCCCGTTCGACGTGCTGCGCGCGACGTTTCCCGCGGGAACCCTGACAGGCGCGCCGAAGATCAGGGCGATGGAGATTATCGAGGAACTGGAACCGATAAGACGCGGACCTTACGGCGGCACAATGGGATACTTCAGCTTTTCCGGTAACCTCGATAGCTGCATAATCATACGCACGCTGATTATCAAAGATGACATGGCCTATGTGCAGGCGGGAGCCGGCATCGTCGCCGATTCCGATCCCGCCAGCGAATACGTCGAAACCCTCAACAAGGCGCTGGCCGTCGTGAAGGCCATCGAGATCGCCGAGTCGGGACTATGACGCGTGACAAAAATATGACCGGGGTCGAATGGGACCGCCGGCGAGGTAAGCTTCGATGATTCTCATATTGGACAATTATGATTCGTTCACGTACAACCTCGTCCAATACGTGGGCGTGAACAGGCCGGATTACCTTGTCTATCGAAATGACAAGATTACAATCGACGAGATCGCCGCCCTCAATCCCGATCGTATAATCATATCGCCGGGCCCCTGCACGCCGCTTGAAGCCGGCATCTCGAACGACGTCGTGCGCGCCTTCGGGCCCAAGTTGCCGATCCTTGGTGTGTGCCTCGGCCATCAATGCATAGCTTACGCCTTCGGGAGCGACATCATCCGGGCCGAGCGATTGATGCACGGCAAGACCTCGATGATATATCACGTCAAAAATGAGCTTTTTGCCGGAGTTCCCAATCCGTTCGAAGCCACGCGATACCACTCGCTTATAGCGAAAAAAGAAACGCTGCCCGATTGCTTCGAAATCACGGCCACCACGAAACAAGACGAGATTATGGGCATAAAGCACAAAGAATATCCGATCTACGGAGTCCAGTTTCACCCCGAGAGCATTCTCACCCGCGAAGG